>CALVNS010000004.1 GCA_944349855.1 uncultured Eubacteriales bacterium
CGATCTGGGTTTGCGGCGTCGACGCTTGAGCGCTGCAACGCTTCAGGGCGCGTCCTACAGGACGGGCCCTGAAGCGTTGCAGCCGAAAAATGTTGGGCGCGGCTTCCCCGCTGCATATCTGGAAAAAAAAGAATTTTAAAAAATGGAAAACATTTCTTGCAAAATGCGTGTGAATTAAGGGGAAAAATCAATAAATAACAGAATAAATGCATTAGACATATATTTTTTTGCATTTTTCGTCACAACCACGCTTTACAAGGAGAGCGCGGGCGTGTATAATTACTCCATTACATTAACAGAGGTGCGGCAGATGGACTTTGAACGGTTACGGTCGCATGTGCCAGACTACAGGGATTTCCTGACTGTGGACGAGCTCAACGAGAGCACGATGCGGCTGCAGAGAGAATTTCCGGACGTCGTCCGGGTGAGCGAAGTGGGCAGATCGAGGGAAGGACGCCCGATCTATTGCCTGAAGATCGGCAGCGGCAGCAAGAACGCGCTGATGTTTGGATGCCCGCATCCAAACGAACCGATCGGCGCGATGACGCTGGAGTTTCTCACGCGAGAGCTTGCGCAGGATGCGTCGCTGCGTGCGGAGCTGGACTACACGTTCTACATTGTCAAGTGCATTGACCCCGACGCGCTCACGCTCAACCAGGGCTGGTTCAAGGGGCCGTTTGAAATCTATCACTACCTTCGCCATTACTACAGGCCCGCGTTTCACGAGCAGGTGGCCTGGACGTTCCCGGTGGACTACAAGCGGGTGCACTTCGACCGCCCGATCCCGGAGACGCGCATCCTGATGAAGCTGATCGACGAGCTGCAGCCGGCGTTCATGTACTCGCTGCACAACCTGGGCTTCGGCGGCGCGTACTGGTACCTCACGCGCGACATCCCGGAGCTGTACCCGCACTTCTACCGCTGCGTGGCCGACATGGGCATCCCGCGCAAGCTGGGCGAGGCGGAGGTGCCCTATGCGACGGAGTTTGCGCCGGCGGTGTTCAAACTGCTGACCGTGCAGGATGAATACGAGTACAACAGCCGCTACATCTCCGAGGATTACGCCGCAGCGCACCACGCCTACGGCACATTCAGCGGCGACTACGCCAACCGCGCAGGAGAGCGGACGTTCACGTTCGTCAACGAGCTGCCGTACTTCTTCGATCCGCGCGTGAGCGACCTGAGCCTCTCCGACCGTTCGCGCCGGGATGCGGTCGTGGAGAGCTGCGCATACAAGATCCGCCATTATGAAGACTTGAAGCCTGTTTATGACCGGGTGCTGCCGCTTATCGACCGGCCGGACAACCACTTCGCCACGGCGCTCAAGGAGCGCATGGCGTCCGGCACGGGCTCCATTGCAGCGCAGAAGCGCTGGGCCGAGGAGAACGAGGCGTTCCTGGAAAAGGCGACCGTCGCGCAGGTGTTTGACAATCTGCTGGTGTCGCGCTTCTTCCAGGCGACGGTCACCTCCCTGCTGATCCGTGCCTGCGAGATGGAGGCCGGACGCGCGCAGGAGGATGCGGCACGCCAGACGCTGTGCGAGGCGCAGGCGTTTGCCGAGCAGTACCTCAAGGATGAATGCGCATATCTGGAGTCGCACATGAACTACCAGGCGATTCCGGTCAAGAAGCTTGTGACCGTACAGGCCGAATGCGGCCTGCGCGCGGCGCAATACATATCAAAGGAGAAAGGATGAACCTCATGAAGAAGTGCCTGATCGCCCTGCTATGCGTAGCCCTGATGATGACGGGCTTCGTCTTCGGCGCGTCCGCCGAGGAAGAGAAGACCCTGGTCGTCAGCCTCGGCGCCGACCCGACGACGTTCAACCCCGTCATGAAGGGCGACGACGACGGCCACCTGATCTATCAGAACGTCTTTGACGGCCTGCTGGAGCTCAACTACAACTCCGAGGTCATTCCGGGCCTGGCCACGTCCTGGGAGACGTCTGAGGACGGCCTCACCTACACGTTCCACCTGGCCACCGACGTCAAGTGGCACGACGGCGTGGACTTCACCTCCGCGGACGTGAAGTACACCTACGAGCGCATCATGGCGGAGAACGGCTTCATCGGCGGCACGCTGAGCGCGACGCTGGAGAGCATCGAGTGCCCGGACGACGACACCGTCGTGCTAAACCTCAAGGCGCCGGACGCCACGCTGCTGGGCACGCTGGCCTGGTATGAGCACTTCATCATCCCCAAGCACATCTACGAGAACGAAGAGGACTGGGCGACCTGCGAGGCCGCGACCTCCAAGCCGATCGGCACGGGCCCGTTCAAGTTCGCCGACTATCAGACCGGCGTGAGCATCACCCTGGAGAAGAATGAGGACTACTTCAAGGGCGCGCCCAAGATCGACAAGCTGATCTTCATGATCGTGCCCGACGACACGACCGCCGTGCAGGCCTTCTACAACGGCGAGATCGACATCCTGACGGACGTGCCCACCTCCGAGGTGCTCAACATGCAGAACGACCCGGAGATCAAGCTGGGCTGCATGAGCGCCGCGCGCCGCTACCAGCTCATCTGCAACATGGAAAACGAGACCATGAGCAAGTGGGAGGTCCGCAAGGCCGTCGCCCTGGCCCTTGACCGCGAGGAGATCTCCCTGAAGGCGACCAGCGGCCTGCAGGCGCCCGCCTACGGCTTCTACCCGCCCTTCCTGGACTGGGCCTATAACGCGGACGCCGACATCGGCGAGCGCGACGTGGAGCAGGCCATGGCGCTGCTGGAGCAGGCCGGCTACACCAAGAACGCCGACGGCTACTACCTGACGCTGACGCTGGACGTGTTCACCGGCGGCACCTATGCCGACTGCGGCAAGGTCATCCAGGCCAACCTGAAGGAGGCCGGCATCGACCTCAAGCTCAACGTCATGGAAATGGCCGCGTGGTCAGAGAAGATCGAGTCGGGCAACTACGAGCTGGGCATGATGGCCGGCTATCAGGGCCCGGATCCCGACGCGATGGGCAAGCGCATCGGCACGGACCAGGTCATGAACTACTCCAACTACTCCAACGCGCGCGTGGACGAGCTGCTCGTCCAGGGCCGCGCGCTGGTGACCGAAGAGGACCGCGGCGCCTGCTACAAGGAGATTCAGGCCATCCTGGCGGAGGATCTGCCGATCATCCCGATCGTCGAGTTCGCCAGCTACCACGCCTGCTATGCCGAGGTCTACGGCGACCCCTACATCGACCAAATCGCGGATGTGCACGATGGATGCTCCGCCAAGGCTGAGATCCTCGAGTAAATCCACGCACTGCACGTTTGCAGGGAGCCGGGCCAACCCCGGCTCCTTTTCTCCAGCCTACGGGCCCTGCCGGACATGGCGCATAACCCGCGCCGTACGCGCGCGGCGCGAAAGAATGGTGGTTAAGCGATGAAAAAATACCTGCTCAAGCGGATCGTGACGGCATTTGGTATCGTGCTGTTCGTCATCCTGCTCAATTACGTCATCATCCGGTTGGCGCCGGGCGATCCCGTGCGCATCATGGCCGGCTTTGATAACCCGTCGCAAGAGCTGATGGACGCGCTGACAAAGAAGTATGGCCTGGACCAGCCGCTGTACGTCCAGTTCTGGCGCTACATCACGACGCTGTTCAAGGGCGATATGGGCGACTCCTACCTGTACAACCAGCCCGTCTCCTCGCTGATCTTTGAGCGCGTGGGCGCGTCGCTGCTGCTCTCGGGCGTGAGCGCGGTGCTCGCCGTGCTGATCGGCAGCACGCTGGGCCTGTATGCCGGCCGCCATCACGGCAAGGCGCTGGACCGCACGTTCTCCGGCGTGGCCTACATGCTCAACGCGATGCCCTCCTTCTGGCTGGGCATCATGCTGATCCTGATCTTCGCCTCCACGCTCAAGTGGCTGCCCACGCAGGGCATGGTGAACATCCGCAAGGGCTACACCGGTTGGGCGTATGTGGTGGACGTCCTGCAGCACATGGTGCTGCCCTGCGCGACGCTGGTGGCCGTGCAGATCCCGACGTACTTTCGCATCACGAAGTCTTCCGTGATGCAGGTGATGGCCGAAGAGTTTGTGACGACGTTCCGCGTGACGGGCATGAGCGAGCGCAAGATCTTCAACAAATATGTGCTCAAGAACGCGCTGCTGCCGATCGTGACGGTCTTCGGCATCAACCTGGCCTACGTCATCTCCGGCTCCACGCTCATCGAGATCGTGTTCTCCTGGCCGGGCGTGGGCGTGCTGATGTACCGCTCCATCTCCATGCGCGACTACAACCTGCTGATGGGCGTGTACCTGCTCATCTCCATCTCCGTGGCGTTTATGATGATCGTGGTGGATCTCATCTACGCCTGGCTTGACCCCAGAATCCGCTACGATTGAGGTGATGAGCATGGAAAAAATCAAAAAGGTGGGCGTCCGTCTGGCCGGCATGGTGCGCTCGAGCATGCAGCTGCGCATGGGCCTGATCTTCTTTGCGCTGGTGCTGCTGGTCGTCATCTTCGCGCCGTCGCTGGCGCCCTTTGATCCCTATGACCTGGGCGACGACCTGCTCGTGCCGCCCGGCACGAACGGCCACTGGCTGGGCACGACCAACATGGGCCAGGACGTCCTGAGCATGATCATCTACGGCAGCCGCGCCTCGCTGGCCATCGGCATCGTCTCCGCGCTGATCTCCGGCGTGATCGGCACGCTGCTGGGCGCGTTCGCGGGCTTCTACGGCGGCAAGGTGGACAAGGTCGTCAGCGAGATCATCAACATCTTCCTGATGATCCCCACGTTCTTCCTGATTCTGATCATCGTGGCGCTGTTCGGCTCGAGCATGATCAACGTCATGCTGGTCATCGGCCTGACCTCCTGGCCCAGCAACGCGCGCATGATGCGCGTGCAGGCCATGAGCATCAAGGAGCGCACGTTCGTCAAGAGCGCCATCTCCATGGGCGAGACCAAGCGCCAGGTGCTGTTCAAGTACATCATCCCCAACGGCCTGTTCCCGATCATCGCCAACACCACCATGGGCGTGGCCAAGGCGATCCTGACCGAGGCGAGCCTGAGCTTCCTGGGCCTGGGCGATCCCAACGTCATCAGCTGGGGCCAGATGATCTACGAGGGCAAGCAGTACCTCGCCACCGGCTGGTGGATGTCCACGTTCGCGGGCCTGTTTATCATGCTGATCGTGATGATCTTCTACATGATCGGCGACGGCCTGAACTTTGCGCTCAACCCGAAGATGAAAAAGATTTGATCGGCGGAGGGAACAACCATGAAAATACTGGAGATTCAAGACCTCTGCGTCACGTACATCGCCGGGGAGAAGCGGATCAAGGCGGTCGACCATGTCTCGTTTGCCATCGACGAGGGCGACTCGCTGGGCATCGTGGGCGAGAGCGGCTCGGGCAAGTCGACGATGGCCATGGCCATGCTGCGCCTGCTGGACCCGCGCTACACCGAGATCACCGGCGCGGCCAACTACAGGGGCGAAAACCTGCTGACCGTGGATCCGCGCCGCCTGAGCGAGCTGCGCTGGAAGGACATCGCGGTGGTGTTTCAAAAGTCGATGAACAGCCTCAGTCCCGTGCATCGCATCGGCGAGCAGTTCGAGGACATCTACCGCGTGCACGAGCCGAAGGCCTCCAAAAAGGAGATCCGCGAGCGCGTGGAAAAGCTCTTCGCGATGGTCAACCTCGCGCCGCGTGTCTATAACCTCTATCCCCACGAGCTGTCGGGCGGCATGCTGCAGCGCACCTCCATTGCGCTGAGCCTGCTGTTCCACCCCAAGATCCTCATCATGGACGAGGCGACGACCGCGCTGGACGTGGTGACGCAGGGACAGATCCTGTCCGAGATCAAAAAACTGGAAAAGAGCATCGCCGTCACGCGCATGATGATCACGCACGACCTGTCCGTCGTGGCCACCAGCTGCCAGAAGATCATCGTGCTCTACGCGGGCCAGCTGATGGAGTTCGGCTACGTGCGCGACGTGCTGGCCAACCCGCGCCACCCCTACACCGAGGGCCTGGTGCGCTCCTTCCCGTCGCTGCACGGCAAGAAGGAGGAGCTGTTATCCATCCCCGGCTCGCTGCCGGACCTGTCCAACCCGCCGCAGGGCTGCATCTTCGCGCCCCGCTGCCCCTACGCGACGGATCAATGCCGCGCGCACAGACCCGAGCCTCGCCACATCGACGACTTGCACGTGGCGGCCTGTTGGCGCGTGAAGGGAGGGATTCAAGATGCCTGATGCAGTCAAGGCGCCGGTCATCAAGGCGGTGGGCGTCAAGCGCTATTACAAGCAGCGCGGGGGAAGCCTGCTGTCCTTTGGGCGCAAGCCCCGGATGATCCAGGCCGTGGACGGCGTGGACTTTGAGCTGTACGAGGGCGAGATCTTCGGCGTGATCGGCGAGAGCGGCTGTGGCAAGTCGACGCTGGGCCGCCTGCTCATCCGCCTGGAGGAACCCAGCGAGGGCGACATCTACTTCCGCGGCGAGTCGAGCAAGGCGCTCATGAAGAAGGACCCCAAGAAGTTCCACCGCATGGTGCAGGCGGTCTTCCAGAACCCGTTCGACACGTTTACCCCCAACGACACCATTGGCGAGATCATGATGCGTCCGCTGCGCCTGCACGGCATCGGCAAGAGCGACGAGGAGCGCCGCGCGATGTGCGAGAAGGCGCTGGAGGACGGTGGACTGAAGCCTGCGGCGGACTTCCTCGGCCGGTTCCCGCACGAGCTGTCCGGCGGCCAGCTGCAGCGCATCTCCATCCTGCGCTCGATGCTGCTCGAGCCGCTGTTCCTGGTCGCGGACGAGCCCGTCTCCATGCTCGACGTGTCCGTGCGCGCGGAGATCATCCACATGCTGCAGGACCTGTGCGCCTCGCGCAGGACGGCCATCATGCTCATCAGCCACGACATCGCGGTCGTGCGCTACGTCTCCCAGCGCGTGGCGGTCATGTACCTGGGCCGCATCGTCGAGATGGGCGACACGGATACGATCATCCAAAACCCCATGCACCCCTACACGCAGGCGCTGATCTCCAATTGCTCTTCGATCGATCCGGACGAGGACAAGCAGGCGATTGAGATCCAGGGCGAGCCGCCCTCTCCGATCAATCCCGGGCCGGGCTGCTACTTCGCCAACCGCTGCTTCAAGGCCTGCGAAAAGTGCTTCAAGAGCTATCCGCCCATGCGCACCATGAAGGATGGGCGCGTGGTCAGCTGCCATTTCGCCACGGGCGACGAGTAAGGAGGAATCACGGTGGACATTTTGCAGATTCTGGACAGGGTGCCGGACTACAAGGCGTTTCTGACGGTCGAAGAGATGGACCGCAATACCCTGGAGCTCGCGCGCAGATACCCCGACATCGTCCGGGTGGAGGAGATCGGCCGCTCCCGCTGGAACCACCCCATCTACTGCCTGATCATCGGCGAGGGCAGCCAGAACGCGCTGCTGTACGGCTGCCCGCACCCCAATGAGCCCATCGGCGCGATGATGCTCGAGTTCTTCTCCGAGGAGCTGTGCCGCAACGCCGAGCTGCGCCGGGAGCTGGACTACACGTTCTACATCGTCAAGTCCAGCGATCCGGACGGAACGAGCCTCAACGAGGGCTGGTTCAAGGGGCCGTTCACGGTCAGCCACTACCAGCGCAACTTCTTCCGCCCGGCGTTTGCCCAGCAGGTCGAGTGGAGCTTCCCCATCGACTACAAGACGCTCCACTTCCACCGGCCGATCCCGGAGACGCAGGCGCTCATGCAGATCATCGATACGAAGAAGCCGACGTTCATCTATTCGCTGCACAACGCGGGCTTCGGCGGCTGCTACTGGTATCTGACCGAGGGCGACGAGGCGCTGTACAAGAAGCTGTATGAGGCGCCCGCGCGCGAGAAGATCCCGCTCAGCCTCGGCGAGCCGGAGACGCCCTACTGCGAGGAGCTGTACCCGGGCATCTACAAGATGATGGGCGTCATCTCGCACTACGACTACCTGGAGAAGTTCAATCCGGGCGTGGATCCGGCCACGCTGCTGACGTCGGGCACGTCCAGCGACGAGTACGCCAACCGCGACGGACACATCAGCGCGCGCGCGTTGGTCAACGAGATGCCCTACTTCTACGATCCGCGCATTGAGGACACGAGCCCCTCGGACATGTCGCGCCGTGAGGCGATCCTCATCAACTGCGATCAGACGGAGGCGGACTTTGCAGCGCTCACCCCGATCTATGAGCGCGTGAAGCCGCTGATCCGCACGTGGAATCCGTTCTTCATCTCGCTGGAGGACCGCATGGCGACCAACAACGCCGGCAACCTGGCGGCCAAGCGCCAGTGGGCGATGAACCCGGAGTTCGAGCAGCCCGCGACCGTCGCGCAGAAGTTTGAGAACCTTTACGGTTCGGGCTTCTACCGCAACCTGAACTTCGCGGTGCTGCGCCGCGCCTGCAGCTACGAGCTGGAGCACGCGCAGGACCTGACGCAGCAGGAGCGCGACGCGCTGCGCCGCTGCGAGGAGGACACGGCGGAGCTGATGGAGAAGAACCTGCGCTACCTGGAGGAAAACCTGCACTACGAGGCGGTGCCCATCCGCAAGCTCGTGCGCATCCAGATGGCCAGCGGCCTGCTGTACGCCCAGTACGTCCACGAGAAAAACGAGCGCTGAGCGCAAAGAGCGGCCCCTCTCCCACCCATGGGAGAGGGGCCGCTTGGCATATGGATCGATCAGGCGCGCAGCCTGAACGTGCGCGGCGCCAGACGGTAGACCAGCGCGCAGGCGAGCGCGCAGTACAGCAGGCAGAACGCAATGCACGCAAGGCCGAAGGGCAACGCGTCCACCTTGAGGCGCATGCAGGCAAAGCAGGCCAGGTACGTCGCCGACAGCGCGAGCTGATAGGCGGCGCTCTTCATCTCCGTAGCCGCGTTGAACGGCTGGAGCAGGTAGTACAGCGTCAGGTAGTGCACCGAGAAGAAGACGCTCAAACATGGCAGGGAGACGAGGTACACCGCATAGTCCAGCGGCGCGGCGCCGCCGGAACAGAGCAGCAGCAGGCACGCGCCCGCGCCGATGACCGATGCGGGCAGCAGGTTGACCTTCACGATCTCCCGCAGGCGGATGGCGAACAGGCGCAGCACCATGCGCGGCTGCTTGTAAAAGCCGTACGTCAGCAGGCTGTGGTCGCAGTTCATGAACAGCGAGCGGGTGAAGCTCGTGCCCCGGTTGATCGCATACATGATGAAGACGAAATAGGGCAGACTGCGCGTCAACAGGTCGTTGACGCGCGCCCGCGCCTGCGGCATGGACGCCAGCACGGGCAGCGCGATCAGCACGAGCGCGATGCTTGCCAGCGCGATGCGCGCGGCGGGCATCCAAAGCACCCGGCGATGGCGCTTGACGAACAGCTCGTTAAAATACTCAAAGCCATGCTTGCGGCTGACGATGGACGTATCCGCCGTGATGGACCGCTCGCTCAGATGGCGCCTACGCGCCTGTACGTCCTCCGTCTGGCGCGCGGCCTGCCACAGCAGCTGCTGATAGAGCGCCCGGTACGCGCTGAAGGTGAGCGCCTTGTAAAGCCCCGCCGCGCCCAGCGGGATGAACGCAGCGAACAGCGCGACGTATGCGCCGGCCGGGAGCACGAGGCCCAGCGCCGGCAGCCCATAGGCCAGCAGCAGAATGACGGTCATGCACGTCCACAGCGTCAGGCCGAGCGAATTTTCGTTGTAGGCCAGGCCGCGGCGCTCATAGTCGAGCATGGAGAGCCCCGCGACGGCCAGCTTCGCGCCCGCGATGGAAAACGGGAGCATCAGGCAGACCCAGACCGGGAGTCCCTTCGTCAGCCCGAAGAAGAGCGTGAAGGGCAGAAACCCCACGACGACCTTGAGCAGCGCATATCCGTAGTGGATCAGCGCATATTCGCGCGCGTCCATGCGCAGCAGGAAGATCGCGTAGTACTTTTCGCGCGAGGGATCGAACAGGTTCGTATTCGTGAACGCGCCGATGCACGTGAGCAGCAGCAGGATGTGCAAAAAGGCGGCGCCGGCCGGGACGTGCGGCAGGAGCAGCGACGCGCCGCAGACAAACGTCAGGAAGTAGAGCAGCTTGCCCAGAAAGAACGTGGCCATTTCCCAAAGCAGCGAGAGCAGGTTGGCCAGCGCGTTCAGGCCGCGCGAGCCGTACAGCGAGGAGGGAAGCAGGCGTCTGACGAAGGGCAATTGGCGAAGCGCATACAGGATGGCATTGACGTGATAGGCGCTTCGCAGCGCAAAGGAGATGCGAAGCGTCTTATGCATGGCCGTCCTCCCGCAGGGCGGCGATGATGCGCTCGCGCAGAAGCGCATCCGCCAGCCCGTCCCGGGGTATGGGCTCCAGGACGCCGCGATGCAGCAGCACGATCTCGTCGCACAGGTCCAGCGCCAGGTCCATGATATGCGTGGAGAAGATGAGGATTCGTCCGGCCTTCACCTGGCGCAGCAGCTGCTTCATCTCCTCGGCGATGACCACATCCAGCGAGGTCATCGGTTCGTCCAGCAGCAGGATATTCGGCTGGGCGATGATATTGACGAGCATCTGCATCTTGTTCTTCATGCCATGCGAGTAATCCTTGAGCAGCTTGTCCCGATCGTCCGGCGCGATGCCGATTCGATCGAAGTAGGCGTCGATCGGCTCGGGATGGGGAAGGGTCTTCTCGTTGATCTCCAGAAAAAAGCGCAAAAACTCCCGGCCCGTCAGAAACTCCGGCACGGCGGGCGTGGAGAGCACGTAGCCCACGTCCTGCCCGCCAACGTCGCGCTGCCCGCCGGCTTCCTCCAGAAAGAAGCGCCCGCCGTCGGCCTTCACGTCGCGGTTCAGGCAGTTGAACAGCGTGGTCTTGCCCGCGCCGTTGCGGCCCAACAGGCCGTAGATCTTGCCCGCGTCAAACGAAAAGCTGACGTCGCGCAGGACCTCCTTGCGGTCAAATCGCTTGCTGAGATGCTCGATACAAAGCTTCATGGCGTTCCCCTCTGTCGAACGGGCGCAAACGCCCGGCGGTATCAAAAAAACCCGCTTCCATGAAAGCGGGTTGGTGGGACACAGTGGACTCGAACCACCGACCTCTCGCTTATCAGGCGAGTGCTCTAACCAGCTGAGCTAGTGACCCATGCATTGAACGGGACTTATTATACCACGTCTTTCGGGCATTGGCAAGTCCCAAATTCGACAGTTGTCCTGCAAAAAAACGGCAGCATACGCCTGGGCGCGTCTGTGCACACTGCGCGGGGAGGGATGCAGATGCGGGCGATGCGCGGGGTAAAGGCGGCGCTCCGGCGCGCGACGGGCCTAAAGCGGCGCGACGCGCGCCGGGTGCGCGAGCGGTGGATCGTGTTTGGCGTGGGCGCGGTCGGATACAGCATGCTGGAGGTGCTCTGGCGCGGATACACGCACTGGACGATGGCCCTGACGGGCGGCGTATGCTTTCAGGCGATCTATGCGATCAACCGCCGCCTGCGCAGACGGCCCTGGCCGCTGCGCTGCGCGCTGGGCGCGGCGGTGATCACGGGCGCGGAGCTGGCGGTCGGCCTGGTGGTCAACGAGCGGCTGCGTATGCGCGTATGGGACTACTCGCGCAACCGGCTCAATTTCCGCGGGCAGATCTGCGCGCTCTACAGCGCGCTGTGGTTCCTGCTGTGCATCCCGCTGGGACCGTTTTGCGCATGGCTTCGGCGAAGAATCGCATGAAAAGGCCGCCGGGCATCCGGCGGCCTGAACTGTTTGGGCGGGTCAGCCCTGCGCATCCACGGGCAGCACACGCACGACGCTCGCGGCGCTCTGCGGCGGAATGGAGCGGGTGGACGCCGCGTCATGGAAGACCTGCACCTGCGCGCCCTCCACAAGCGCCGCCAGCCCGTCGACCCGCACGCCGTCTTCGGAGAAGACGAAGGCATGCAGTCCATCTTCGGCCTCGACGAGCATGCGGTCCGCTTCGTCAAAGCCCACAAACGTACCCTCGGTGAACGTGACCTCCACGGCCAGCGCGTTCACCTGGCCGGGCAGGGACATCGTCATCACGCCGTTGGTGTGAACCGTCACATCCAGGCCGGGATAGAGCTTGTCCACTGGCAGCACGTCCTCCTCAAAGCGCACGAGCACTTCGCCATGCGTCTGCGTCAGGATCAGGAACGAGCCGTTCTCGGCGTCGAAGGAAACGACGGAGCCCGTGAGCACGTCGGCGGGGGCCTCGGATGCGGTCGCCTCGGAGACGGTCGCCTCAGGCGCGGTGGACACCGCTTCGGCCAGCGAGAAGGCCGGCACGGCCAGCAGGGAGAGAATGGCAAACTGAGCGATCCACTTTTTCATAAGGGTATACCTCCTGATGTCTCGTGATGGTTTGGCCGGTCCGTTTGCCCCGGCATCTATTCAGACGCGCGGTTCGCGCTTTTGTTCCCGCAGACGCGAAAAAAATTTGCAGGCTGTTTTCAGGGACGTTCGTCGTGTATAATAATAGAGGGACAGGCCGTGAGGGGCTGCGGGCGGGGGAACGGACCAAATGAGGTGATCGATTGCGCAAAAAACGGTGGATAGCGGCGGGCGTGGCGCTCGCGGCGGCGGCGCTTCTGGCCGGGGCGCTGCTGGCGATGGGCAATGTGCGCCAGGCCCCGACGATGACGTCCCCGCCCGCATCCGACGCGTTGACGCAGGCGAGCGCGGACCTGGATACCTATGAGGTCGAGGCCGTCCTGGACGAGGCGACGCGCACCCTGACCTGCACGCAGCGCGTGACGTATGAAAACCGCACGGGCGGCGAGCTGAACGAGATATGCTTCCATCTGTATCCCAACGCATTCAAGCGGGTCAATACGTCCCCGGCGGTGCTGGCGGGCGTGGATGAAGCGGACGACAGCTGGCAGGCCGGCGAGATCTGGATCGAGGACGTGCGCGTAGACGGCGAGGCGGCCGACTGGGCCGTGCTGGGCGAGGATGAGGCCGCGCTGCGCGTGTGCGCGCCGCTGGCGGCCGGCGAGCGCGCCGGGATCGAGCTGCGCTATACGCTGTCGGTTCCCGCGCTCGCCTACCGCTGGGGCGAGGCCGACGGCGTGATCAGCGTGGCCAACGCGTTTCCCATCGCCGCGATGTACGAGGACGGCGTGTGGCGGCTGGACGAATACGGCCCCATCGGCGACCCGTTTTACAGCGCCTGCGCCAACTGGACGCTGACGCTGACCGTGCCCGAGGGATTTATGGCCGCCTCCGCCGGCGCGATCCGGGAGAGCCGGACGGAGGCGGGCGTCACGACGCTGCGCATCGAGGCGCCCGCCGTGCGCGACGTCGCGTTCGCCATGAGCCGGCGCTACGCCTGCGCGCAGCAGATGGCGGGGGACGTGCTCGTCTCCTCCTATGCGCTGCGCCAAAAGGATGCGCAGGCCGCGCTGGAATACGCGGTGTCCGCGCTTGGACAGTTCGAGGCGATGCTCGTGGACTACCCATATCCGTCGCTGACGGTCGCGCAAAAGGACCTGGGCGGATACGGCGGCATGGAGTACTCCGGCTTTGCGCTGATCGACGGTTCGCTCTATGAGGGCGACCGGCAGCTGCTGGAGCGCGTGGTGGCGCACGAGACGGCGCACCAGTACTTCGGCATCCTGGTCGGTTCGGATCAGATCGAGGAACCGTGGCTGGATGAGGCGCTGTGCGAGTACATGACGATGATGTACATCGACAAGGAATACGGCCGTCAGGCGTTCAACGCGCTGTATGAGCAGAGCGTCGAGCCGGCGCTGCGCATCTCGCATCCTGTGGGCGTCACGGCGGGTAGCCCGATTACGAACTTTCTGACGAACGCGGAGTACGCGCAGTGCGTCTATCAGAAGGGCGCGGGCATGCTCCACGGCATCCGCGAGGCGCTGGGCGAGGCGGCGTTTCTCTCGGCGCTGCGCGACTACATCGACGCCTATGCCTACGGCATCGCCTCCCGGGAGGATTTTACGCTTTCGCTGCAGGATTCCACGGGCTTGAGCTGGCGCGGATTCATCGACGACTACCTGGACGAATGAGAAAGGATGAACATATACCATGGACAAGAGCCGCATCACCGTCGCGGCGCTGGGGCCGGGCCATCCCGGGCTGGTGACGCGCGCGGCATGGGAGGCGCTGACCGGCGGCGCGCGCGTCGTGTTGCGCACGGCGCGCCACGGCGCTGCGCAGGAGCTGGCGCGCGCAGGCGTCGCGTTCGATACGCTGGACGCACTCTATGAGCACAGCGAGGACTTTGATGAATTGTGCGCGCTGGCGGCAAAGCGCCTGCTGTCGATGGCGCGGGAGGCTGGGGTGCTCGTCTATGGCGTGAGCGATCCGCTCAGCGACCAGACGGTGCGCGCGCTCGCGCAGGCTGTGGGGGCAGAATGCGCGTTGGAGGTCCTGCCGGGCGTGACGCTCACGTCGTATGCGGCGGCGTCCTGCGCCGCGCGCGGCGTGCAGACGGAAAACCTGTGCCAGACGACGGCGCTGTCCGTCGCGGAGCTGGAGCCGGATCCCGAGCGCCCCCTCGTCGTGACCGAACTGAACGACCGGGTGCTGGCAAGCGACGTGAAGCTCTGGCTCATGGACGTCTACGACCCTGAGCAGCCGGTCTTCTTCGCCGCGCCGGGCGAGGAGCCGGCGGCGCGCGTCTCCGTGCTGCCGCTGTGCGAGCTCGACCGGCAGAGCGCCTATGACCACACGTGCGCAGTGTTCGTGCCGCCCGTCCCGTTTACGCAGCGCGCGCGGCATACCGTGCGCGACCTGCAGCAGGTCACGCGCCGCCTGCGCGCGCCGGACGGCTGTCCGTGGGACCGCGTGCAGACGCATGAGAGCCTGCGCCAGTACATGATCGAGGAGGCCTATGAGGCGGTCGACGCCATCGACGGCGGCGACCCGGACCGCATGGCGGACGAGCTGGGCGACGTGCTGTTTCAGGTGCTGCTGCACGCACAGATTGCACACGAGCATGCGGATTTTGCGCTGGGCGACGTGGCCACGGCCATCTGCGGCAAGATGATCTCGCGTCACGAGCAGATCTTCGGACAGGGGGGAACGGACACCGCCGGCGACGAGGGCTGGGAGGCCATCAAGCGGCGCGAGAAGGGACAGCGGACGCTCGTCTCCAGCCTGCGCGACGTGCCGGGCTATCTGCCGGCTCTGATGCGCGCGTACAAGGTGCTGCGCAAGGCCGCGAGCGCCGGATGCGACCCCCTGAGCGGCGCGGACGCCTTGGCCGCGGCGCGACGGGCGCTTTTGCAGGCAGAGGCGGATTTCTCCGCAGGCGCGGATGCATCGCAGGCATTGGGCGCGCTGTTGCTCGCCGCTGCGGGCGCGGCGCGGGGATGCGGCCAGCAGCCGGAGCTGCTGCTGCGCGCGCAGACGCAGCGCTTCATCGAGCGCTTTGAGCGCATGGAGCGCGAGGCGAATGCCCAGGGCGTGGATCTGGCGCAGGTCCCGCGTGAGCAGATGGCGGCGCATTGGGCGCGTTCGGCAGCGGACGAAGCGGGAAACTGAGCCTTTTTCCCGTAAAATCGCGATATTTCCTCGAAAAAAGCGGATCGGACGGAAGGGATTTTTGCTTTTTCGGAGAATATAGTAACGTTTACTCTCGAACCCAATCAAAATCATGCTGTGCGATTTAAGGAGGACCTGTTGTATGAATAAGACGGAACTGTGCGCGGCCGTGGCTGCCAAGACCGGTATGACCCGCAAGGATGCGGAAGCGGCCGTGACCGCCGTGATCGACGTGATCGGCGAATCCCTGAAGGACGGCGAGAAGGTCGCGATCGTCGGCTTTGGCACGTTTGAGGTCAAGGATCGCCCCGCCCGCAAGGCCCGCAATCCCCGCACCGGCGAGGAGATCGAGATCGCGGCCTCCAAGGCTCCGGCGTTCAAGGCCGGCAAGGCGCTCAAGGATATCGTCAGCCTGTAATCCATTGGCCGGGCGACCGGCAGGGGCTGCCCACGGGGCGGCCCCTTTTCCGTACGCGGCGGGCACAGCCCGCGGAAGGAGGTTTCCCATGCGTCTGGACAAATACCTGAAGGTGTCGCGCATCATCAAGCGCCGCTCCGTGGCCAAAGAGGCCGGAGACGGCGGACGCGTGACCATCAACGGAAAGCCTGCCAAGCCCTCCACCGAGGTCAAGGTCGGCGACGTGCTGGAGGTGCGCTTCGGCGACAAGCTGGGCCGGTATGAGGTGCTGGCCGTCAGCGAGCACGCGCTCAAGGCCGAGGCGGGCGGCATGTACAAGATCCTGTCGGAGTGAGGCGCGCCATGAACGAAGTGATGATCGTCGCCGCGGGCCGCGGAACCCGCATGGGCTTGGGGCAGAACAAGGTGCTCGCGCCGCTGCTGGGCGTGCCGGTGCTGGCGCGGACGGTGCGCGCGTTTGCGGACTGCCCGTCGGTCGGGCGCATCGGCATCGTGACCGCCGAGGCGGACATCCCGGCGGTGGAGGCCATGCTGCGCGAGCGGGGGCTTTTCGAGCGCGTGGCCTATATCGCGTCCGGCGGCGCGGACAGGCAGGAGAGCGTGCGCTGTGGGCTTGACAGGGCGCAGGGCGAGATCGTGCTCATCCATGACGGCGCGCGGCCGTTTGTGACGCGCGAGGTCATCGAGCGCACGATTCAGAGCGCCCGCGAGCGGGGCAGCGGCGTGGCGGCCGTCGTGCCCAAGGACACGATCAAGCGCGTGGATGCCGACGGACGCGCCGTGCAGACGCCGCCGCGCGACGGCCTGCGCGCCGTGCAGACGCCGCAGACGTTTCATCTGGCGGACATCCGCGCAGCACATGAATGGGCGGATGCTCAGGGCCTGCGCGCCACAGACGACGCGGCGCTGCTGGAGGCGATGGGAAGGGCGGTGTATCTGGTGCAGGGCGACGTGGAGAACATCAAGCTGACGACCCCGGAGGATATGCAGGTCGGCGAGGGCATCCTGCGCCGGCGCGGCGAGGGTGCGCTGCCGGTGCGCGTGGGCCAGGGATACGACGTGCACAGGCTCGTGCCGGAGCGCGAGCTGATCCTGTGCGGCGTACGCGTGCCCTACGAGCGTGGACTGCTGGGGCACAGCGACGCGGACGTGGCCGTGCACGCGCTGATGGATGCGCTGCTGGGCGCGGCCGCGCTGGGCGACATCGGAAGGCACTTTCCCGACACTGATCCGGCCTATGCGGGCGCGGACTCGGTGCGCCTGCTGCTGCACGTGGTGGACTTGCTGGCGCAGCGCGGCTACCGCCCGGGCAACGTGGATGTGACGATCGTGGCGCAGCGGCCCAAGCTCAAGGACTTCATCCCGCAGATGCGCGCGCGCCTGGCGCAGGCGCTGGGCGTGCAGGAGCAGGCTGTGAACGTCAAGGCGACGACGACCGAGGGCCTGGGCTTCGAGGGCGAGGGCCTGGGCATCAGCGCGCAGGCCGTGGCGACGATCGTCCCGCGCTGAGACGGCAAATCCATGGCTTGACATCGCGCGAAAAGGGCATTATAATGCTCCTATACCAGTATAGCGCCCGTCGACGAAGAGGAGTACGCGTAGCCTGCCCACCAGAGAGAGCGGTTCACCGGCTGAAAGGCCGCTCGGGGATCGGCGTGCGGAAGGTCGCTTCCGAGGGCTGCGGGGTGAAGGCAGTAGCTCCGCACGGGTCTGCCCGATACAGCTTTGAGGCGGCGCATGCCGCGAATAAAGGTGGTACCACGGAAGCCCCTCCGTCCTTTGGACGGAGGGGCTTTTTGCAGCGCGCAGGCGCGACGAAGAAAAAAGGAGCGTCAACATGGAAGATACCCGCAAAATCGAGATGGACAAGGTGTTCAATCCGCAGCAGATCGAAGGAAAGCTGTACCGCGAGTGGGAGGAAAACGGCTACTTCGTCGCCCACCGCGATCCGAACAAGAAGCCCTTTACGATCGTCATGCCCCCGCCCAACATCACCGGCCAGCTGCACATGGGCCACGCCATGGACGGCGTGATGCAGGATGCGCTCACCCGTTATCACCGCATGCTGGGCGAGGCGACGCTGTGGCTGCCCGGCACCGACCATGCCTCCATCGCCACGGAGGTCAAGGTGGTCGAAAAGCTGCGCGCGGAGGGGCTCACCAAGGAGGAGATCGGCCGCGAGGCGTTCCTGGAGCGCGTGTGGGACTGGAAGCGCGAATACGGCGGGCGCATCGCGCGCCAGACGCGCCGCCTGGGCGCCTCCTGCGACTGGTCGCGCGAGCGCTTCACCATGGACGAGGGATGCAGCCACGCGGTCAACGAGGTGTTTAACCGCCTGTATGAGAAAGGGCTCATCTACCGCGGCGAGCGCATCATCAACTGGTGCCCGGTGTGCCGCACGGCGCTGTCCGACGCGGAGGTCGAGTTCGAGGAGCAGGCTTCCCACATCTGGCACATCCGCTATCCCGGCGCGCACGGCGACGTGGTCGTGGCCACGACGCGCCCGGAGACGATGCTGGGCGATACCGGCGTGGCCGTCAACCCCCATGACGCGCGCTATACGGACATGGTCGGCAAGACCGTCACGCTGCCCCTGGTCAACCGCGAGATCCCCATCGTCGCGGATGACTACGTGGACATGGAGTTTGGCACCGGCGCGGTCAAGATGACGCCCGCGCACGACCCCAACGACTTTGAGGTCGCGCAGCGGCATAACCTGGCCATCCTGCGCGTGATGAACGATGACGGCACGATGAACGAGAACGCGGGCAAGTACGCGGGCATGAAGGCGCTGGACTGCCGCAAGGGCGTCGTGGAGGAGCTCAAGGCGCTGGGGCTGCTCGTCAAGGTGGAGGACTACACCCACAACGTCGGCACCTGCTACCGCTGCCATACGACCGTGGAACCGCTGGTCAGCCGCCAGTGGTTCGTCAAGATGAAGCCGCTGGCCGAGCCCGCCATCGCTGCCGTGCGGGAGGGCCGCACGAAGTTCGTCCCCGAGCGCTTTGACAAGACGTACTTCAACTGGATGGAGAACATCCGGGATTGGTGCATCTCCCGCCAGCTGTGGTGGGGCCATCGCATCCCCGCATGGTACTGTGACGATTGCGGCGAGACCATCGTCGCGCGCCAGACGCCGGAGGGCTGCCCCAAGTGCGGCGGCGAGCACCTGCGCCAGGACGAGGACGTGCTGGACACGTGGTTCTCCTCGGCGCTGTGGCCGTTCTCCACGCTGGGCTGGCCCGAGCAGACGGAGGACCTGCGCTACTTCTACCCCACGGACGTGCTCGTCACCGGCTATGACATCATCTTCTTCTGGGTGGCGCGCATGATCTTCTCCGGCATCGAACAGATGGGGGAGCCGCCCTTCCACACGGTGCTGATCCACGGCCTGGTGCGCGACGCGCTGGGGCGCAAGATGAGCAAGTCGCTGGGCAACGGCGTGGATCCGCTGGAGGTCATCGAAAAGTACGGCGCGGACGCGCTGCGCTTCTCGCTGGTGATGGGCGTCTCGCCCGGAAACGACATGCGCTTCTCCACGGACAAGGTCGAGAGCGCGCGCAACTTCGCCAACAAGATCTGGAATGCCTCGCGCTTTGTGATGATGAACCTGGATGGCTTTGAGCCGCTCGAGGGCAAGACGCTGGAGCTGCCCGACCAGTGGATCCTCACGCGCCTGGACGAGACGATCCGCGAGGTCACGGCGCACATGGACGAGTACGACCTGGGCCTGGCCGCGCAGAAGATCTATGACTTCGCGTGGTCCGAATTCTGCGACTGGTATATTGAGCTGGCCAAATCCCGCCTGCAGGGAGAGGGCAAGCCGGCGGCCTGCGCGGTGCTGATCCACGTGCTGACGGCGCTGCTTAAGCTGCTGCATCCGTTCATGCCCTTCCTCACCGACGCGGTGTACCGCTATCTGCCCGGCAGCGAGGGCACGATCATGCTCTCCAGTTGGCCCGCGCGCGAGGACAAGACGTATCCCGAGGAGGCCGCGCGCATGGAGGGCATCATGGAGATCATCCGCTCCGTGCGCAACCTGCGCGCGGAGATGAACGTGGCCGTCGGCCGCCGCGCGCACCTGATGCTGCGCCCGCGCGCGGGCTGGCGGGACGCGCTGGCCAGTGCGGAGCCGTACTTCAAGCGCCTGGCCTGGGTCAGCAAAATGCGACTTCTGTCCGAGGATGAGCCCGCGCCGGAGAAGACCGTGTCCGCGGTCAGCGAGGCGGCGGAGCTGTTCATCCCGCTGGGCGACCTGGTGGACGTGCAAAAGGAGATCGCGCGCCTGGAGAAGGAGCTCAAGGGCCTGGAGGGCGAGATCGCCCGCGCGCAGGGCAAGCTGAATAACCCCGGCTTCGTGAACAAGGCGCCCGCCGCGCTTGTGGAGCAGGAGCGCGCCAAGCTGGAGGTCAATCAAGGCATGCTCGCCTCGCTGCGCGAGCGGATCCAGAGCCTGCGGGACATGTGAGATGAAGACGGCACAAGAGGCGGTCGCCTACATTCACAGCCTGTACGCGACCGGAGAAAAGCATGGACTGGACAACATGCGCGCGCTGCTTGCACGCCTGGGCGACCCGCAGGCGGGCCTGGCGATGGCGCATGTGGCGGGCACGAACGGCAAGGGCTCGACCTGTGCGACGCTGGAGGCCATCCTGCGCGCGGCGGGCCTGAGGACGGGGCTGTACACGTCGCCCTACCTGCAGCGCTACAACGAGCGCATCCGCATCGATGGCGAGCCCATCGGGGATGAGGCGCTCACGGCGCTGGTGCGCGACACCGCGCCGGCCGTCGAGGCGCTTGCCGCGCAGGGCACCTGCGTGACAGAATTTGAATACGGCACGGCACTGGCACTGTGCGCGTTTGCCCGTGCGCAGGTGGACGTGGCGGTGATCGAGGTCGGCCTGGGCGGCCGTCTCGATCCCACCAACGTCATCCGCCCGCTGGTGTGCGCCGTGACCGCCGTGGGCATGGATCACATGCAGCTCCTGGGCGATACGATCGAGCAGATCGCGGCGGAAAAGGCGGGCATCATCAAGCCCGGCGTGCCGGTCGTGATCGCGCGTATGGACGAGCGCGCCCGGCGCGTGATCGAGCGCGCGGCAAAGATGGCGCACGCGCCGGCGCTCGTGCTGACGGGTGGCGAGGCGGTTTGCCTTTCGGACGGCGCGCGCAAGCAGCGCGTACGGTTTCGGATCGGGGATTTTTGTCTGGACGAGGCGGAGCTCGCGCTGCCCGGCGCGCATCAACTGGACAATGCGGCGTGCGCGCTCGCCTGCGCGCTGCGGCTGCGGGAACGCTTTGACATCCCGGACGATGCGTTGCGCGCGGGGCTTGCCTGTGTGCGCTGGCCCGGCAGGCTGGAGTGGATGGGAAACGTGCTGCTCGACGGCGCGCACAACCCGCAGGGCGTCGGCGCGCTGTGCGCCTATCTGCAAAAATATCTGGATCCCGCGCGCACGGTGCTGCTCACGGGCATGCTGGCGGACAAGGACGTGACGGGCATGTGCGCGCAGCTGGCGGACCGCGCCCGGCAGGTCGTGACCGTGGCGCCGCCCGTGCCGCGCGCCATGGATGCCCAGGAGCTGGCGGAGCGCCTGCGGCAGGCGGGGGCCGCGCGCGTCACGCCCTGCGAAGGCGTGCGCGAGGCGCTCGAGCTGGCGCGCTCGCTGGCTGCGCCGGGGGACGTCGTCGTCTGCACGGGCTCGCTGTACCTGATCGGCGTGCTGCGCACGCTGCTGGAGGAACGAGAACATGGAGTTTGAACACGTAAGCGTGCTGCTGGAGGAGACGCTTCAGTGGCTTGCGCCGCGGGACGGAGGCGTCTACGTGGATGGCACGCTCGGCGGCGGCGGGCATTCGGCGCGCATTCTCGCGGCCTGTGCGCCGCACGGACATCTGTACGGCATCGACCGTGACGCGGACGCCATCGCTGCCGCGACGGAGCGGCTTGGGGATTCGCCGTGCTTTACGGCGATCCGCGGCAACTTCCACGACGTGCGCGAACTGCTCGCACAGCGCGGCGTCGAGCAGATCGACGGCATGTTGCTGGACCTGGGTGTGAGCAGCCATCAGCTGGATACGGAGTCGCGCGGCTTCTCGTATCACGGCGATGCGCCGCTGGACATGCGCATGGACCAACGCCAGACGCTCACCGCCGGCGAGATCGTCAATATGTGGCCGGAGCGGGAGATCGCCCGGATCCTGAGCGACTACGGCGAGGAGAAGTGGGCGGCGCGCATCGCGCAGATCATCTGCGAGCATCGCGCGCGGGGAACGATCGCGACGACTGCCGATCTGGTGCGGTGCGTGGACGCGGCAATTCCCAAGAAGATCCGCATGCGCGAAGAGGGGCACAGCGCGCGGCGCACATTCCAGGCGCTGCGC
Organism: uncultured Eubacteriales bacterium; assembly: GCA_944349855.1. Taxonomy (GTDB): domain Bacteria; phylum Bacillota; class Clostridia; order Christensenellales; family Aristaeellaceae; genus Beduinella. The sequence goes on from CALVNS010000004.1 coordinate 22,255, forward strand.
ATTGCGGTCAACGACGAGCTGGCGCCGCTCACGCGCGCGCTCGAGGACGCGGTCGGCCTGCTCGCGCCCGGCGGCAGGCTTTGCGTGATCACGTTTCACTCGCTGGAGGATCGCATTGTCAAGCACACGATGCGCCGCCTGCAAAACCCGTGCACCTGTCCGCCCAAGGCGCCCGTGTGCACGTGCGGCAAGCGCCCGGTGGCACGCGTGCTGACGGGTGGCGGCGTTCAACCGGGCGCGCAGGAGCTTGCGCGCAATCCGCGCGCGCGCAGCGCACGGCTTCGGGCATGCGAAAAGCTTTGACAGAGAGGGAAGGACGGCATGGTCGAGGCATTAAAGGAAGCACTGTATTCGCTGCTGTTTCCCAAAGAGACGCGTTGCCTTGCCTGTGGCGCGCCGGTCCGTAGCGGTGAACTGTGCGAACCGTGTACGCACGCCTGGCTCCATACAGCACAGGCCATCCGCATCTCGTGCGTTGACAGCGCAGACTGGGCATATGCCGGCCTATCATATACGCAGGTCGTGCGCTCGATGATCCATCGCTATAAGTATGAATGCGTGCGCACTGCAGCGGATATATTGGCTGAGCCCATGGTTCGGATCATGCCTGATGGGGTGCAAGGGCTGGTGCCCGTGCCGCTCCATCCGCGGCGCGAGCGTTGGCGCGGCTTCAATCAGTCGGAGCTGCTGTGCGAGCGCATCTGCGCGGCCACGGGCGTGTCAGTGCTGCCCGCGCTGTCGCGCGTGCGCTTCACGCGCGAGCAGGCGCTCTTGGATCCCAAATCGCGTGAGCGCAACGTGCGTGGCTGCATGCAGGTGTGCGCGCCCGTGTACGGCATGCGGTTGCTCGTGGTGGATGATGTCGTGACGACGGGATCGACAGCGTCGGAATGCGTCAACGAGCTGCTCAATGCGGGCGCGGCGTGGGTCGGCGTGCTGTGCGCGGCACATCCGATGGGCAGAAAATGAATTGAGACTTACCCCGGTTTCCGTTCCAGTTCTCCAAAATGTGTATCTTTCTATTGTGCTGGATGGCGAAATCGTGTATACTGAAGACAGGAACGTGGAAATGGGGGGCAGCATATGGATACGTTTGTGATTACGATTGCGCGCGAGCTGGGCAGCGGCGGCAGCCGCATCGGTAGGATGCTCTCACAGCGGCTGGGGTACAGCTTCTATGACCGGGAGATCCTGCAAATGGCCGCGGACGAGAGCGGCATCGACGCGGGCGTGTTCACCCGCAGCGATGAGCAGATGACGCGGTTTAACCTCTTCCGCGCCGTGCGCATGGCCAACGATGGACAGTTCGTGCCCTCCCCGCCCGACCAGGAGGATCGCGTGTCCGATGAAAACCTGTTCCGTTACCAGGCGCGGGTGATCCGTCAGATCGCCAAGGATGAGAACTGCGTGATCGTCGGGCGCTGCGCGGACTATATCCTGCGCGGGCAGCCCAACGTCTTTAACGTCTTCGTGCATGCGCCGTTGGACCACCGCATTGCCTCGATCATGGAGGCGCAGGGGGTGGACGAGGTCGAAGCCGAGCGCCGCATCCGCCGCACCGACCGGCGCCGCGCGGAGTACTACCGCTTCTTTACCGGGCTGGACTGGCAGGATGCCAAGCACTACGACCTGTGCCTGAACACGGGCAAGGTGCCCTTTGAAACGGGCGTGCAGATGATCGAGGCCTGCATGAAGCTGCGCTTCGGTCTGTGAGAACGAGACGAGGCGGGCCGGAAGTTTGAGCTTCCGGCCCGCCCTTTTTGTCCTGTCAGTTCTGCTCCTGCAGCTGCGCGGTATACAGCGCGTGGTACAGCCCATGGCGCGCCATGAGCTCCTCATGGCTTCCGGCCTCCAGGATGCCGCCGTCGCCGACGTAGAAGATCTTGTCGCAGGTCTTGATCGTCGAGAGGCGGTGCGCGATGATGAACGAGGTGCGTCCCTTGAGCAGCGTCTGAATGCCCTCCTGCAGCAGGCGCTCCGTCTTCGTGTCGATGGACGAGGTCGCCTCGTCCAGAATCAGGATGCGCGGGTCGCACAGCAGCGTACGCGCAAAGGCAATGAGCTGCTTCTGCCCCTGGCTGAGGCTGCCACCGCGCTCACCGACGACGGTATCGTAGCCCATGTCCATCTGCGAGATGAAGTCGTGCGCGCGCACGGCCCGCGCCGCGGCCTCCACCTCCTGATTGGTGGCATCCAGACGGCCGTAGCGGATGTTGTCCATGATGGTGCCGCTGAAGATGAAGCTGTCCTGCAGCATGATGCCCAGCTGGCTGCGCAGCGAGTGCAGCGTGCAGGCGCTGATGTCGTGCTCCGCGCCGTCCTCAGCCGTGAGCAGGATTCGTCCGCCGTTGAGGTTGTAGAAGCGGCACAGCAGGTTGACAACTGTGCTCTTGCCTGCGCCGGTCGGCCCCACCAGCGCGATGGACTCGCCGGGCCGGATGTGGAAGCTCACGTCGTGCAGCACCTCGACCGGCGGCTCGTAGCCGAACGTCACATGCTCGTAGCGCACCTCGCCGGTGATCGGGGGCAAGTCCTTTGCACCCGGCGCGTCGTCCACCACGACGGGCTCGTCCATCGTCTCGAAGATGCGCTCCAGATAGGCGATGTTGTTGATGAACGAGTTGTAGATGTTGGCCAGGTTGGTGATCGGCTGCCAGAAGCGGCTGACGTACTGGCCCATCGCCAGGATGACGCCAAAGGAGACGATCGCGCCGCCCATCCAATAGACGCCGGCGATGTACATCAGCGTGAAGACGATCTGCGTGATCATCTCCGAGGAGAACCAGACGGCGTTGCTGATGTAGGCGGCCCGCATCCAGGCGTCACGGCAGGCGGCGGCCAGCCGGCGCATGATCGCCATGTTCTCTCCCTGGCGCACGAAGAGTTGCGAGACCTTCACCCCGTCGATGCTCTCGGCCAGGTACGCGTTGTAGTTGGAGTTCTTGTTGGACTGGTTTTGCCAGGCGCGGCGCTGGCGTGGCTTGAGGTAAAAGATGATCGCGATGAACACGGGCAGGCCGGCCACGATGATCGTGGCGAGCACGGCGTTGGTCGCATACATGAAGCCGATGATGAAGACGATGTTGATGATCTCCAGAATGGCATTGATGATGCCGTTGGAGAGGATATCGCTCACGGAGTTGACGTAGTTGATCACGCGCACGAGGATCTTGCCCGCAGGCCGGCTGTCGTAGTAACTGAAGGGCAGCTTTTGCAGGTGCGCGAACAGGTCCTTGCGGATGTCGTAGATGATCTCCTGGCTCACGTGCGCCATGATGCGCGAGCGGGCCGTCGTGAAGGCGATGACGACTGCGATGATCAGCACGAACACGCCCGCGAGCGTCAGCAGCATGCCCACGTCCCGGTTGGGCACCGCGTCGTCGAGCACCCATTCCATGAGCTTGGGCACGAACAGGCTGGAGATGCTGGCCATCGCGCTGAGAAACAGCGCCAGCAGCATGCGCGAGCGGTGCTTGCCGATGTACTTCATCGCGCGCTTCAGGTGCTTGAAACTGAACGGGGATTCGAGCGTCTCGTCCACGTCAAACTTGTTGCGTGCCATCAGCAGATCCCCCCTTCCTGCGCGGGCCGGGCGCATGCGGGCTCCGGTGGCAGGTCGTTTTGCAGGGCATAGGTTTCATAATAATAGCCGGGCACGCGGATCAACTCCTCGTGCGTGCCGCGCTGGGCGATCCTGCCATCCTGGATGACGAGGATCAGGTCGGCGTCGCGCACGGAGGAGATGCGCTGCGCGATGACGATCTTGGTGCAGGGGAAGGGCAGGTTGCGCAGCTGCTCCTGGATGTAGCGCTCGGTCTCCATGTCCACGGCGGAGGTCGTGTCGTCCATGACGAGGATGGCGGGGCGCATGGCCAGCGCGCGGGCCAGCGCGATGCGCTGGCGCTGGCCGCCGGACAGGCCCACGCCGCGCTCGCCGATGATCGTGTCGTACCCCTCGGGCATTCTGGAGACAAAGCCGTCGGCGTCCGCGCGGCGCGCAAAGTCGCGCACGTCGTCCAGCGTCAGGTCCTGATCGCCAAAGGCGACGTTGCCCTCCACCGTATCCGAGAAGAGGAACACGTCCTGCGTGGCCGTGCCGATGCCCCTGCGCAGCTGATCGAGCTTCCAGCGCCGCACATCCATGCCGTCCACGAGGATCTCGCCCGCGCTGACGTCGTAGAACCGGCTGATGAGCTGGATGACGGTCGTCTTGCCCGCGCCCGTGGGCCCCATGATCGCCAGCGTCTGGCCGGGCCGGATGTGGAAGGACACGTCGTCCAGGATCACCTTCTTGCCGTGCGAGAAGCTCACGCCCCTGAACTCCACCTCGCCCCGCATGGCCGGCATGTCCACGGCGTCCTTGCGGTCCTCGATGCCCGGGCGGGAGTAGTAGATCTCCATGACCTTGCTGGCGCTCGTGGCGAAGCGCTGCAGGTCGTTGATCAGGTTGCCCAGGTTGCGCATCGGGTTGGAGAGCGCCCAGCTCAGGCTCGTGAAGATCGTCAACTCGCCCGGCGTCAGCTCGCCCTGAATGATGAAGAAGCCGCCCAGGAACAGCGTGATGAGCGTCATCATGTTGGCGAGCAGCTCGATGAACGGATAGAAGGAGAGCCACATCTTGTTGATCTCCAGGTTCGCGTCGCGGAAGGCGCGGCTGCGTTCGTCAAAGCGCTCCTTCTCGTAGTCCTCACGCGCGAACGCCTTGACCACGCGCGTGCCTGCGATGTTCTCCTGCGCGGCGGTGTTCATCTCCGCCAGGCGCTCGCGCATGCTCATGAACTTGGGGCGCACGCGGCTGGAGTAGAGCTTGGTGATGATCATCAGCACCGGCGTGACGACGAAGAGCGCGAGCGTCAGCTTCCAGCTGACGAGGAAGAAGTAGGTCAGCGTGGACACGAACATGAACACGCAGTCCACGACCTGGTAGTCCATGTAGGAAAGAAAGTGACGGCACCAGTCCATGTCCGCCGACAGGCGGGTCATCAGGTCGCCGGTGCGATGGCGGCCGAAGAACTGCATGTCCTGATATTGGAGCTTTTCAAAGAGCTTCCTGCGCAGGTTGAACAAAGTGTTTTGCGACGTGGTCTCCAGGGAGATGACCATGTAGTAGCGCAGACATTCGCGCAGCACCTTGAAGGCGAGCATCGCCAGCAGCAATCCGAGCAAAGGCTCCGGATTCTGCGCGACGATGACCTCGTCGATCAGTCGGGACGTCAGCGCGGGGTTGATCAACAGCATGAGGCTCGTAACTGCCGAGATCGCCAGCGCCAACGCGTGCCGCTTGTGATAGCGCTTGTCCATGATTCCGAAGAGCCATTTGCATTGATACACTTCTTTTCCCTCCATCTTCCCTTCTGTCGGATTGTGCCCGGGAGTTCAATGCGCATCCTATTATACTGATTTTTGAGGAAAAGTATAGTACTCACCGCGAAGAAGCGAGAAAAATGACATCCGCTTGCTTGCAATCGGCTTTTTCGATGGCGTGTCGGATGCATCGACCGGCAACAGCGGGAGCTTCACAGGTCTTGTGCTGACAAGCTGCCTATGGTAAAATGGGGAAAATGGTCGACGCAAAAGGAGAGCGATGCGCATGTTCATGGAGAAATGGAACAGGGGCTGGATGGTGTGGAAGGAAGAAAACGCCTTCCGCCTGGTCCATACGGCGCCTACGGATGCAAAGCCGGTCGATCTTCCCTATGACGCGGTCTTTCATCAGATGCAGGATCCAAACAGCCCCAACGAGGGAAAGACGGGATTTTTGAACGGCGGCACATGGAATTTCGAAAAAGAATACTACGCCCCCGAATCGGAGCGCGGCATGACCATCCGCCTGCTCTTTGAGGGCTGCGCGGAAAAGACCTATGTGTTTGTCAATGACTCGCTGGCCGGAGAGTGCAACTATGCCTACATGGAGTTTTATGTGGACATCAGCTCCTACCTGCATTATGGCCAAAAGAACCGAATCGTGGTGACGACCACCACGCTGGACCGTTCCAGCCGCTTTTATTGTGGCGGCGGCATCTTCCGTGACGTCTATCTGTGCAAGGGCGCAGACGTGTATTTTGAGCCGGAACAGTTACGCGTGACCACAAAGGCGCTCTCCGGCGATGACGCATTTGTCTGCCTGGATGCACAGCTGATCAACCAGGCGCCCTATGCCGTAGAGGCACAGCTTCAGCTGGCCTTTGACGCCCCGGACGGACGAAGCGTATGGCGGGCGGAATATCCCGTTCATCTGCCCGGCAAGAGGGCGCACCAGTTCAGCCGCCACTTTCAGATAGGAGGAATCGAGGGCTGGGATGCGGAACATCCCACGCTGTATCGCTGCCGCGCACGGCTCGTCGACCGGCAGGGGAACATGCTGGACGAGGAGACCGTTCAGACCGGTTTTCGCGTGGTGCAGGTGGACGCCGAGCACGGCCTGCGAATCAACGGCCGGACGGTCAAGCTGTTGGGCGGCTGCATCCACCATGATCAGGGCATTCTGGGCGCGGAGACATATGACGATTACGAATACCGCCGCGTGTACCTGCTCAAGCAGGCCGGTTTCAACGCGGTTCGATGCGCGCACAATCCGGCCTCCAAAGCCCTGCTGCGCGCCTGCGACCGCCTGGGTATGTACGTGCTGGACGAAAGCTTCGACATGTGGGCGCGCATGAAAAACCCTGGGGACTATTCGCTATTCTTTGGCAACGGCTACAAGGACGTGCTGACTACGATGGTCAAGGTCGATTACAACCACCCCTCAGTGGTCATGTATTCCACGGGCAACGAGATCATGGATCTGGCCACCGACAAGGGGTACGAACTGAGCGCCGAGATGACCGCCTGCCTGCATGCGCTGGACGGCACGCGCTGCGTGACCAACGCGGTCAACGCGCTGCTGTCTGCCGGCAACCGGCTGCTGCAAATCGCAGCCCAGGTAAATGTCGACGTCCCGGAGCGGCTGGAGAACATCGACGTCAACCAGTATATTGCCACGCATCGGGTTCCCATGGATCAGATTCTCACACATCCCGTCATCGACGAGATGCTGGAATACCTGGACGGCACAATGGACGTGATGGGCTATAATTACATCACCGAACGCTATGCGTTGGACAGCAGGCGATATCCCAATCGCATCATCCTGGGCACAGAGACGCACGCCCCGCGGATTGCTGAGCACTGGAAGCTGATGCAGCAGCATGCGAACATCATCGGCGACTTCATCTGGACGTCGTATGGATACCTGGGCGAAACTGGCGGCAAGGAGCGCTTCCCCGCCCTGCAAAATGAGAGCTGCGATTTGGACGTGACGGGCTGCCGGATGCCCACCTCGTACTATCGCGCGGTGGTGCTGGGACAGCGGCAGGAGCCCTATATCGCCGTGCGCACGCCGCAGGCCAGCAGGGGGCCGATCAAGCTGTCGCCCTGGTCTCTGACGGACGCAATCCCCTGTTGGGATTTTCCGGGACATGAGGGCGAAACCGTAGAGGTCGAAGTGTATTCCGCGGGCGAGGAGACGGAACTGTTCCTCAACGGCGTGTCCTGCGGAAGGCAGCCGGCCTCGGGAAAGCGGCCGTGCCAGGCGGTGTTCCGCATTCCATATGCGCCGGGCGAGCTGAAGGCCGTAACCATCAGGGGTGGTCAAGCCATCAACGATTACACCCTGGCCAGCACGGGGAAGGCGGTCTCCTTTGCGATTGAGCAGGAGACGTATGTCGCAGGCACTGAGCTGATCTTTGTCGCGATTCAAGCGGTCAATGCGCAGGGGCAACCCGTCTACGCATCCATTCCCGACCTGACCGTGTCGCTGGAGGGGGACGCCGCGAAGCTGCAGGCTCTGGGCAGCTATCAGGCGCTTCACAATGGCGGCTATCAGCAGCCGGTCCTTGGCGTGGAAAATGGAAAGGCATTGCTCGTCCTTCGCAAGTGCGGACAGGGAAAGGTGAAGCTGACCGTATCCGCCAACGGCATGGATCCGGCCACCTGCGTAATGGAGTGCCAAGCGCAGGCCACATCTGCTGCGCAGCAATGACCGGGGCGTGCACGCAGGCGCTTCATGCGCCCGGCCGCTTTCCGGCGTATCCCACGAAGGCCCAGCCCCATCATGGGGCTGGGCCTTCGTGTCAAGGACGATGCTGCGCGCCCGACACAAGCCAAAGGCCCGTACGCGCGGCGCGTACGGGCCTAAAAAGGGGAAAGCGGTTCAGCGCAGCGCGCGCTCGACGTTGACGAGGAAGTCCTGTGCGTTGGCCACGAATGTGCGCACCGCCAGGCTGCCGCGGTCGCGCAGCTTGCCTACGACGAACTCGGAGATGTCCACGCAGTACAGATAGGCCGGGCGCACGCGACCGTCCCGGACGCGGAACGCTGGCGTCATGTTGCCCACGGCGATGGAATGCAGCTGCGTGGCCACGCATAGGACGGTCGTCGCCTCGCGTACCTGCGCGCGCATGGCGTCCTGCGCGCGGTACACGTCGCTATACACCTCAGGCAGCGGGCCGTCGTCGCGGATGGAGCCCGCCAATACGAAGGGCACGCCGCTGCGCACGCAGGCGTGCATGATGCCGTCCTGGATGCCGTACGCGTCAAGGAACGCCGGAATGGAGCCGCAGGCGCGTACTTTGTTCAGCACGTCAATGTGATGGTAGTGTCCGTTGGGCGCGGGGCGCTGGGTGTAGATATCCTGTCCCAACGCCGTGCCCAGCAGTGCGGCCTCCAGGTCGTGCGTGGCCAGGGCATTGCCCGCCAGCAGCGCATGGCAATAGCCGCGCTCGATCAGGGCGCTCATGGCGCGGCGTGCATCGGCGTCAAACGTGCAGGCGGGGCCGAGCACCCACAGGATGCGGCCGTGCTCGCGCTCGTGGCGCAACAGGCCGTACAGCTCGTCGTAGTCGCGCGAATAGGCCGTCTCGCGCGACCGGCTTTGCCGGAAGGAAAAGCGTTCGCGTGGCGCTGCGTCCGGCGCGTCGAAGCCGTCCGCATGTACATATATGCCCTCCGATCCGTCCTCCGTGCGCCCGAGCACGACGGCGTCGCCCCGGCGCAGGTTGCGAAACTCGCGCACTGCGATGCGCCCGTCCGCCTGCAGGACGGCTACGCAGTCCATGCGGCTCTCGGGCGCGAGCGTCCAGACGCCGTGAATGCGGTAATACTCGGGAAAGATCGTCGTGGCGTGGTAGCCCTCCGGCGCGACGCCGTCCGCCGGCGCGGGCGCAGTGCACGCGTCATGCGCGCAAGCGACGCGGGCGAAGTCCGGCTCGCGATATGCGGGCAGAGAAAAACACATGAAACACTGCCTCCTTCGGGGTGCGATTCAAGATCGACCTGCCCTCATTATACCTTGTGGGCAAATAAAAGGAAAGCAAGAAATCGCAAAAAGACTCGTGAAAAGTGGGCAAAGCATCCTGTTGAAACGCCTAAAAAGGATGGCCTTCCTCGCGAAAAGCGCGACAAAGATGAAGAAAATGGCTTTTCAGCCGCGCGGAACTGTGCTATACTGCGCCCGAGGTCGCTGGAAAGGCGGCCCGGCCCGAAGCGTAGTGCTTTGAACCGCATTGCGGGGAAAGGAGGAGCACATGAAACATCCCATCGGAACGATCGTCTCCCTGATGGTCGATCACGAGCGCGGCGTGCCCGAGCGCGTGCATCATTTTCTGAAGGTCTATGCCTTTTCAAAGGTCATCGGGGAGTCGGAAGGCCTGGACGAGCGCGAACAGGAAATCATTCAGATTGCGGCGCTCATGCACGACATCGGCATCCGCCCGAGCTTGGCGAAGTATGGCTCCAGCGCGGGCGTCTACCAGGAGCAGGAAGGCCCGGCGCTGGCCCGGACCAAGCTGACCGAGTTGGGTTACGACTCGCAGCTGATTGAGCGCGTATGCTTTCTGATCGCGCATCATCACACCTATGGCGAACAGCGCGATCGGGATCTGCAAATCCTGATCGAGGCGGACTTTCTCGTCAACGCGCTGGAGGAGAAGATGAGCCGGGAGGCAATCGAGCGAGCGCGGGAGCGCATCTTCCGCACCGCGCGGGGAACGGCCTATCTGCAGGCAATGTTCCTGTAACCGGCAGCCGTCCGCTACAGATGACAATGCGCCCATCCGCAAATTGCGCGGATGGGCTTGTTTTGTGTGGCACGGGGCAAAAATGTGGTATAATGGGGAGACCAAAAAGAAAAAGAGGGATGAGAATGCCGCCGCTGACGATGATGATCAAGCCCGTTTCAGGCAGCTGTAACATGCGGTGCAGCTATTGCTTTTACATGGACGAGGCGCAAAACCGCGAAGCGCCGAACCGTGGGCGCATGTCGCCGCAGCTTCTGGAGACCCTGGTACGCCGGGCGTTCGCCTATGCCGACGGCGAGGTGAACTTCGCCTTTCAAGGCGGCGAGCCGACGCTGGCAGGCGAGGCGTTCTTCGCACGGCTGGTGGAGCTGCAGAAGAAGTACAACGGCCGCGGCCTGCGCGTGCACAACGCCGTGCAGACCAACGGATACGACCTGCCGGATGGGCTGATCGAGCTGTTTGCGCGCGAGGGCTTCCTGGTGGGTGTGAGCGTCGACGGCGACGAGGCGCTGCACGATCGGTTTCGGCGCGATGCGCAGGGGCGCGGCACCTATGCGCGCGTGCTTGAAAACGTGAACCGCCTGCGGGACGCACGCGTGGAGTACAACGTGCTGTGCGTCGTGGACGAGGCGGTCGCGCGCAGCGGACGGCGCGTGTTCGAGGCGCTGGCGCCGCACGCATTCGTGCAGTTCATTCCATGTCTGGATCCGCTCGATGGGACGAAGCAGGCGTACTCGCTGACGCCCGAAGGCTATCTGCAGTTCCTCAATGAGACGTTCGATGGCTATGAGCGCGCCTACTTCGCGGGGCGCTACGTCAGCGTGCGCAACTTTGACAACTACATCTCCATCCTGATGGGGCGTCAACCCGAAAGCTGCGCCATGCGCGGGCGGTGCGAGACGTACTACCTGATCGAAAGCGACGGCGACGTGTATCCCTGCGACTTCTACGCGCTGGACGAGTGGAAGATCGGAAACATCGCGCAGGATTCGTTCGCACGCCTGGCAAAGTCGCCCGTGCTGCGCGCGTTTCAGGAGGCCTCCTATTTCGTCGATCCGGCATGCCATGCGTGCCGCTTTTACGGGCTGTGTCGCGGCGGATGCCGGCGCGAGCGCGAGCCGTTTGTGCAGGGCAGGCCCGGGCTCAACCGCCTGTGCGCGGCGTACAGAGCGTTCTTCGAGGGCGCATTGCCCAGAATGGAGCGCATCGCGCGGGACGTCGCACAAAAAGAGCGCATCTGACGCAGTTTTTCGCAGTTTTTACTTTTTTCCGGCGCGGTTATCCTTTATAATAGAAGGCGGGAGACCACAAAAGAGGGAGTCGTGTGTATGCTAAAGCGCTTTACGCGAGCAGAGAAGAGCTGGATCTTTTACGACTGGGCCAACTCCGCGCAGTCTGCCATCATCGCGGCGATCATTCTGCCGATCTTTTTCAAGAGCGTCGCCACCGGCAGCGGCGTGCCGGACGTGGACGCGACGGCCTATTGGGGCTATGCCACGAGCATCGGCACGCTCATCTGCGCGGTCTGCGCGCCGCTGTTGGGCGCGCTGGGCGATGTGCGCGGATACAAGAAGCGGCTGTTCACGTTCTTCGTGCTGGTGGGCGTGACGGGCACGGCGTTGCTGGCATTTACGGGCGACTGGCGGCTGATGCTGCTGTTTTACATCCTCAGCACGCTGGGCTTCAACGGCTCGTGCGTGTTTTACGACGGCTTCCTCAACGACGTGACGACGGCCGAGCGCATGGACATGGTCTCCACCTACGGCTATGGGCTGGGCTACATCGGCGGCTCGACCATCCCGCTGGTCATCGCGCTGGCGCTGATCCAGTTCGGCGGGGCGATCGGCATCGATACGGCGACGGCGACGCGCTTCTCGTTCCTGCTCACGGCCGCATGGTGGCTGCTCTTTACGATCCCGATGCTCAAAAACGTCGAGCAGAAGTATGGCGTCGCGCCCGATCCCCACTTCGTGCGCCAGACGCTGCGCCGCCTGGGCGGCACGCTGCGCGACATCGTAAGCCACCGCGCGCTGGCGATGTTCCTGATCGCCTACTTCTTTTACATCGACGGCGTCGGCACGATCATCCACATGGCGACGGTGTTCGGCGATTCGTGCGGACTGGGCAGCATGGACATGATGCTCGTGCTGCTGGTCGTGCAGATTGTCGCCTTCCCGTTTGCGATCCTCTACGGCGTGCTCGCGCGCCGCGTCGGCGCTCGCACGATGATCCTGGTGGGCATCGCCACATATCTGGTGGTGTGCGTGGTGGGCATCCGCCTGGCGACGCTGAAGGACTTCCTCATCCTGGCCGTGCTGGTGGGCACGGCGCAGGGCGGCATCCAGGCGCTTTCGCGCAGCTACTTTGGTAAGATCGTGCCGGAGGAGCGCTCCAACGAGTTTTTCGGATTCTTCGACGTGTTCGGCAAGTTCTCCGCCGTCGTCGGCCCGGCGCTGTTCGGCCTGGTCGCCCAGGCGACGGGCGTGACCCACTACGGCGTGCTGGCGGTGATGGCCATGTTCGCCCTGGGCGGGGTGCTCCTGCTCGTGGGCGTGCCGCGCAGCATGGAACGGATGCACTGAAGGGCGCGTGGATTTGGCAGGCATTGCGGCTTGACAGTCCGCGCAGTGTGAGCGTACAATAGACGGCATAAGCGCAGTCAGTTTGCCAAAGAAGCATGGAGGGATGGATATGGTACCGGTTCGCGTGACGCTGACGCAGCACCCCAAGGAAAGGCCGCAGGATGAGTCGAAGCTCGGCTTCGGCAAGATCTTTACGGACCACATGTTCGTCATGGATTATGACCCCGAGCAGGGTTGGCACGATCCGCAGGTCGTTCCCTACGGCCCGTTCGTGCTCGATCCCGGCACGACGGTCTTTCACTATTCGCAGGAGATCTTTGAGGGCATGAAGTGCTACCGCCGCGCGGACGGCGGGCTGCAGCTGTTCCGCCCGCGCGACAACTTCGCGCGCATGAACCGCTCGGCCGACCGCCTGTGCATGCCGCATGTCGAGATCGAGCAGGCGATGGCGGGCCTGATGGAGCTGCTCAAGGCCGACGCGGCCTGGGTGCCCTCCACGCCCGGCACCTCGCTGTACATCCGACCGACCATGATCGCCACTGACGTGATGCTCGGCGTGCATGCGTCCAGGACGTACCGCTTCTTCATCATCTGCTCGCCCAGCGGCGCCTATTATGAGAACGGCCTCGCGCCGGTCGGCATCTATGTGGAGAGCGAGCTGGTGCGCGCGGTGCGCGGCGGCGTGGGCTTCACCAAGACGGGCGGCAACTACGCGGCCTCCATGCTCGCGGGCGACCTGGCCGAGAAGAAGGGCTACTCGCAGGTGCTCTGGCTCGACGGACGCGAGAACAAGTACATCGAAGAGGTCGGGTCCATGAACATGTTCTTCAAGTTCAAGGACGCGCTCGTCACGCCGCCGCTCAACGGCTCGATCCTGGGCGGCATCACGCGCGACAGCATCCTGCAACTCGCGCGTAAGATGGGCGTGCCCACGGAAGAGCGGCGCATCACCGTGCAGGACGTGTTTGACGCGTATGACCGCGGCGAGCTGGAGGAGGCCTTCGGCACGGGCACGGCGGCGGTCGTCTCGCCGGTTGGCCGGCTCATGTGGGAGGGCCGCGAGATCGAAATCGCCGGCGGGCAGATCGGCGCGCTGACGCAGCGCTTCTACGACGAACTCACGGGCATTCAGTACGGGACGGCGCCGGACCCCATGGGCTGGGTCGTGCCGGTGGCGTGATACAAAAGCCGTATGCGGGAGGCTGCCTTGCGCGCGCAGGGCAGCCCTTCGCACGCTGTAGGGGCAAAATGCCGGAACTTCCCATGGAAAGAGGCGTGGAAAACCGGCGTGGAATGGGGGAAACGCTTTGTTCAGAACGGGGGACAGGCCGGACGCTGAATGGTCGGAGCGGGCGCTTTCGCGCGCGCAGCGCGCGCGCATGGAACGCGTGAGCGCCGCGCTGGGACCCGTGCGCGCAGACGCATTTGAGGGCCGTAGTGCAAAAGAACTCTGGGACGCCATTGAGCGTTGCTGGCAGGACGTCGAGAAGAAGCCGATGCGCGCCCAACAGGAGCAGGTTGCGCGCGAGGCCGTGCTGCGGGGCCTGGAACGGCAGGCAGACTGCCTCTCCTCGGGCGAACATGCGCTGGTCGAACGGCTGCTCATCCTGGACGGAGGCGTGACGGTCACCGACTATGAGGAGTTTTGCGCCGCGCAGGCGCTGTGCCGCCGGCTGTGGGCGGATGTGGGCCTGCGAGATGGAAAGCCCTTTGTGCGCCTGGATGCCACGCTTGCGCAGCCCTTGGCGCAGGCGATGGCGCGGCCTGAGCATACGGGCGTGCGCATGCGGCTCTTTTCCTTTGAGGCGACGGTCGCGGCGGCGCTGTACATCGCCGGCGCGCTCGACGATCGAATGCCCCAGGCGCTGTTTGTACGCCAGGTATTGCTCACGGACGAGCATGACGAGGAGGCGATGCACCTGGCGCGCCACTACCTGTGGGCGGGCTTTGACTGCATGGACTACGAGGACGGCGTGCTGCTGCTGCATCCGGCGCTGTACGATCCCGCGCCCGTGCTGCGTGGGACGCGTCCGGAGTTGACGTCCTTCACGGCGGAGCAGATCGTGGGCGGCATGCAGGGCATCATGCCCCAGGAGGAGCCGGCCCAGCGCGCGCTGGAACGCGCGATCGCCGGCGCGCTGCGGGCAGGCGAGGATGCGGAGGAGTGTGCGACGGAGCTGCGCATGCTGGCCAAGCAGGGCGCGGACTTTGACGCGCTGCGCGAGGTGCTCTCGGGCCGCGTGACGGTCATGCCCGGCGGCGCAATGGAGCGCGCGCTGCGTGCGCTGCTGGCGGCGACGCCGCGCTGGGCGTGCGAGGAGCGGTTGTGCGCAGCGTCGCTGCAGTGACGGAGGAGCGAGCATGGACATCGAAGTGCCGCGCGGGCAGGAGCCCGTCAAGCTGTCGGCCTTTCTGGCCCTGGCGCTGCCGGACGCGCCCGCATGGGCGCTGCGCGAATGCCTGAAAAAGCGCGACGTGCGGCGGGATGGCGCACGCCTGGGCGCGGAGGATCTCGTTGTGGGCGGGGATATGCTGCGCGTATTTCTGCCCAAAACGGCGCTTGCGCGCGCGCCGCAGCTTCCGGTGATCTATGAGGACGCGCACGTGCTGCTCGTGAACAAGCCGCAGGGGCTGAGCGTGCATGAGGACGAGGGCGGCGGCGATACGCTGCTCGCACGCGCGCGGCGCTACCTGGAGGGCAGGGGCGAGGACACGCGGGAGCTGGCGCTTTGTCACCGGTTGGACAACCAGACCGGCGGGCTGCTGCTGCTGGCCAAGGACGCGCCGGCGCTCGAGGCCGCAAAGGAGGCCTTTCGCCTGCGTACGATGCACAAGACGTATACCTGCCGCGTCGTCGGCTGCCCGCAGCCGAGGGAGGCGGTGCTGTGCGCCTACCTCAAAAAGGACGCGCAGGCCGCGCGCGTGCAGGTGCGCGCGCAGCCGTTTGCCGGCGCGCAGCGGATCGAGACGGGCTACCAGGTGCTGCGGGAGGAAGACGGGTTCGCGCGCCTGTCGGTCGACCTGATCACCGGGCGCACGCATCAGATCCGCGCGCACCTGGCCTTCATCGGCCATCCGATCGTCGGGGACGACAAGTACGGCCTGCGCGAGGTCAACCGCGCCGCGCACGTGCGCGGCCAGCAGCTGTGGGCGACACGCCTGGAAGTGCATGCCGGCGGCGCGCTGGCGTATCTGGAGGGCCGCGTATTCGAGGTGCGAGCGCCGTTTTGAGGCGCGTAGAGTTGAACCGGCGGCGCAAAGGGACTATAATAGACGGGGAAGCAACCCCGTCTTTTTTGCATACATCAGAATCGGAAGGATGGAAGGCATGAAACCGATACGCATGATCGCCGTCGACATGGACGGCACGCTGCTGGACAGCAGCCAGCAGATCCCGAAGGAGAACGCGCAGGCCCTGATCGAGGCCGCGCGCGCGGGCATCGCCGTGGTCATCTGCTCGGGCCGCATGGTGGAGGATGTCAGCCGGTTCGCGCGTGAATCGGACATCCCCTGCATGATCGCGTCCGGAAACGGCGCGCGGCTGCTGGACGCGCCGCTGCCCGGCGGCCGGATCATCGCGCGTCACGACATGCCCACGGACGGGACGATCCAGCATGTGTTGGACATGCTGCTGGAGGAGGGGCTGATCGTCAACGGATTCCGGGACGGCGAGGTCTATACCGTCCGCCCGGCCGGCGCGCCCCAGTGGCAGCACCACCTCGCCAGGCGCAAGCTCGCGCGCATCTTTTACGGCGAGGAGCCGATGCGCCAGGCGGCGCAGGCGGGCCTGATCAAGATCGTCGCCGTGCAGATGAAGGCGGACGGCAGCCTTGCGCGCGCGCGGGAGCGGCTCAGGGACGTCGCCGGCATCGAGACGACCAGCTCCTGGACAGACAACATCGAGATCATGCCCGCGGGTGTGGACAAAGGCAGCGCGCTGCGCGAGCTGGGCGCCTACCTTGGCATCGCGCCGGAGGAGATCATGGCGATCGGCGATCAGGAGAACGACCGGCCGATGCTCCAGCTGGCCGGACACAGCACGGCCATGGGCAACGCGACGGACGAGATCAAGGCGCTTTGCCGGCACCAGACGCGGACGAACGACGAGGCTGGCGTCGCATGGGCCGTGCGCCGCTGGGCGCTGGGGGAGGAAAGGGCATGACGCGCGTATCGCTGATCCCCTGTGCGGACTATGCGCGCGACGCGGTCGGGCGCGCCGTGCATGAGGCGCTCGCGCCGCTGGGCGGCATGGAGGCATTCGTGCGGCCCGGCATGCGCGTGCTGGTCAAGGTCAACCTGCTGATGCGTCGCGCGCCCGAGCGCGCGACGACCACGCATCCCGAGGTGGTGCGCGCGGTCTGCGAGGAGGTCATGCAGGCGGGCGGCACGGCCATCGTCGCGGACAGCCCGGGCGGCCCGTTCACGCGCGGGGCGCTGCGCGGCGTGTACGAGACCTGCGGCATGCGCGCGCTGCAGGAAGCGGGCGTGTGCGAGCTCAACGACGACTTTTCGAGCGCCACCTGTGCGTTCCCGCAGGGGCACATCGCGTACTCGCTGGACGTCATCGCCTGCGCGCTGCACGCGGATGCGATCATCGACGTGGGCAAGCTCAAGACGCACGGCCTGACGGGCATGACTGCCTGCGCGAAGAACCTGTTCGGCCTGGTGCCGGGCACGGTCAAGGCGGAGTACCACGCGCGCTATCCCGACATCGACGACTTTTCGACGATGCTGTGCGACCTGTGCGCCTTCGCCCGGCCCGCGCTGTGCGTGCTGGATGCGGTCGACGCCATGGAGGGCGAGGGGCCGTCCGGCGGCCGTCCGCGCCGCGTGGGCGCGATCCTGGCGGGCGTCGATCCGCACGCGGTGGACGCCGTCGCCGCGCGCCTGATCGGGCTGGACGAGGAGCGGGTGACGACGCTGCGCGCCGCGCGCAGGCTGGGCCTGCTCGACGCGCCGCAGGTGCTGGGCGCGTGTGTGGAGGACCTGTGCGTGCAGGGCTTCGACCTGCCGGGGCCGTCCTCCGCGCTGTCCGGCCGCTGGCTGCTGACGCACCTGCCGGGCTTTCTGCGGCCCAGGCCCGTCTTCACGCACGCAGCGTGCGACGGATGCGGCACGTGCCTGCGCGCCTGCCCGGCCCACGCCATCTCGATGGACAGCGCAAACCGGCCGCGCGTGGACATGCGCAAGTGCATCCGCTGCTTCTGCTGCCAGGAGCTGTGCCCGAAGACGGACGTGCGCATCCACCGAAACCCGGTATTCCGCTATCTGCGCTGACGCGCCCTGCGCGCGAGGAGGATGAATATGGAGCAGCAATCTCTGTTTGGCGACCGCGCGGCGGGCGCGCCGCTGGCCAGCCGCCTGCGGCCCCGGACGCTCGATGAATTCGTGGGCCAGCGCCACCTGCTGGGCCAGGGCGGCGTGCTGCGAAGGCTGATCGAGCAGGATCAGGCGGCGTCCATGATCTTCTGGGGGCCGCCGGGCGTGGGCAAGACGACGCTCGCGCGCCTGATCGCGGGCAGGACGCAGGCGAATTTCGTGGACTTCAGCGCCGTGACCAGCGGGATCAAGGAGATCAAGGAGGTCATGCAGCGCGCGGAGAAGGCGCGCGCGATGGGGCTCAAGACGCTGCTGTTTGTGGACGAGATCCACCGTTTCAACAAGGCGCAGCAGGATGCGTTCCTGCCGTTTGTGGAGAAGGGGAGCATCATCCTCATCGGCGCGACGACGGAGAATCCGTCCTTTGAGATCAACGCGGCGCTGCTGTCCCGCTGCAAGGTGTTCGTCCTGCAGGCGCTGACGGAGGAGGACCTGATGGCGCTCCTGCGCCGGGCGCTGCGGGACCCGCGCGGGTTTGGCAACCAGCGCGTCGAGATCGACGGCGAACTGCTTCAAACGATCGCGGCGTTTGCCAACGGCGACGCGCGCGTGGCCCTGAGCACGCTGGAGATGGCGGTGCTCAACGGCGAGCTGCTGGCGGACGGCGCCGCCCGCGTCACGCGCGAGACGCTCGCCCAGTGCGTGAGCCGCAAGTCGCTGCTGTACGACAAGCATGGCGAGGAGCACTACAACCTCATCTCCGCGCTGCACAAGTCCATGCGCAACAGCGACCCGGACGCCGCGGTCTACTGGCTCTCGCGCATGCTCGAGGCAGGGGAGGATCCGCTGTACGTCGCCCGGCGCGTCATTCGCTTTGCCAGCGAGGACGTGGGCCTGGCGGACAGCCGCGCCCTGTCGCTGGCGGTGGACGCCTATCAGGCCTGCCACATGATCGGCCTGCCCGAGTGCTCGCTGGCGCTGACGCAGGCGGTCGTCTACCTGTCGCTCGCGCCCAAGAGCAACGCATGCTACGTCGCCTACGAGCGCGCCAAACAGGACGCGCAGCGCATGCTCGCAGAGCCCGTGCCGCTGGTCATTCGCAACGCGCCGACGCAGCTGATGGCCGACCTGCACTACGGCGAGGGCTACGTCTATGCGCACGACACGCAGGAGCGCATCGCCGCGATGCAGTGCCTGCCGGACAGTCTGGCGGACCGGCGTTATTACGAGCCGACCGACCAGGGCAACGAGGCGCGCCTGGCGCAGCGGCTTGCGCAGATCCGGGCCTGGCGCGAGGCGCACGCGCCCGGGCGCGCGCCGCAGGACTGAACAGGGACGGCTCAAATCTTTCGAATCGGGAAATACATATGGTTTTTTCCGGTCTTGGGGCAGGTAAAGTCATGTACGGCGCCCACCAGGGGCAGATGATTGTCCTCCAAATAGCGGAGGGCCTCGGAAAAGGTATTTCCCGTCTCACATTCGACGCATAAATACGTATAGCCGGGGATGGTCCACTTGACCCAGCCCGCCGGCGCTTGGGCGCCGTCTTCACACTCGACCCCGGCAAGGTACAGGCCTTTGCTGAAATCCTCCCAGGGCATAAAAGAGCGTGAAAAATCGGACATGGCGCCCCAGATGCCCACAATATGTCCGTCCGCATCCTTTTTGGCCAGGGGTTGAACCTGCGCAAAATGGGCGTTGGCCTCATCCCATAGCCTTTGGATGAAGCCTTCGCCATCATCTGTCGAGCCCTCTTTTCCGATCACGACAAATGACGCCTTCGTGCATATCGTTGATTTCATGATCCTCATCCTCCCCCCAAGGCCTTTGGCCGGTTTGCAGGAGTGTCTGTGTGATCCGTTTATGCGGATCATTCCATATAGCCGCCCTTCATTGGCGAGGCGGCGCAGCGGCAGTAGAGGCCCAGCACGCCGCGCGTATAGCGGGGCGGGCGCGGCTGCCAGCGGGCGCGGCGCTCGTGGAGGATGCGCTCGACCTCTTCAGGCGCGCATGCCCGCCCGCTCACCCCGACGATGGCGAGCACCCGCGCCGGGATGTCGATGCGGATCAGATCGCCCTCCTCGACCAGCGCGATGGGGCCGCCTGCCGCGGCCTCCGGGCTGACGTGGCCGATGGCTGGGCCCTTGGAAGCGCCCGAAAAGCGACCGTCGGTGATCAACGCGATGGCGCGGCCCAGCTCCGGGTCGGAGGCGATCGCCTCGGTGGTGTAGAACATCTCCGGCATGCCGCTGCCGCGCGGGCCCTCATAGCGGATGAATACCGCGTCGCCGGGCCGGATGTCGTGGCGCAGCACGGCCTCGATGGCGTCCTCCTCGCAGTCGAACGGGCGCGCGCGCAGCGTCGCCTGGAACATCTCGCGCGGCACCGCCGTGTGCTTGACCACCGCGCCCTCCGGCGCGAGGTTGCCCTTGAGGATGGCGATGGCGCCGTCGCGGCCGATGGGGTCGTCAAACGGCCGGATGACGTCCGCGCGCGTCAGGTTCCAGGGCCTCAGGCGCGCCTCGCAGCGCGCGAAGAAGCCGTCTGCGTGCAGGCGCTCGAGGTTTTCACCGAGTGTATGGCCGGTGACGGTCATCGCGTCCAGGTGCAGCATGGAGCGGATCTCCTCCATGACCGCGGGCACGCCGCCGGCGTAGTGGAAGAACTGCGCGGGCCAGCGCCCGGCCGGGCGGATGTCGAGCAGATAGTGCGCGCCGCGGTGCAGGCGGTCGAACGTCTCCGCATCCAGATCGACGCCAAACTCGTGCGCGATGGCGGGCAGGTGCAGCAGGCTGTTCGTCGAGCCCGAGATCGCCGCATGGACCATGACCGCGTTTTCAAAGCTCTCGCGCGTGACGATCTGCCGCGCCGTGACGCCCTCGCGGGCAAGCTCCGCCGCGCGAAGGCCCGCGCGGTAGGCGGCCTCCTCAAGCTCCGGCTCTTCGGCCGGCATCAGCGCCGTGCCGGGCAGCGCCAGCCCCAGCGCCTCGGCCATGATCTGCATTGTCGAGGCCGTGCCCATGAAGCTGCACGCGCCGCAGCCGGGGCAGGCATGGTGCTTGTAGTACGTCAGCTGTTCCTGTGTGATCTCGCCGCGCCGCTGCATGGCGCTGTATTTGCCGATCTGCTCCAGCGTCAGCAGGTCGGGCCCGGCGGCCATCACGCCGCCCGGCACCATCACAGCGGGGATGTCGATGCGCCCGATGCCCATCAGCTGCGCGGGCACGGCCTTGTCGCAACTGGAGATGAACACGCCCGCGTCAAACGTCGTGGCGTTGGCGTGCACCTCGATCATGCCCGCGATCAGGTCCCGATGCGCAAGCGAATAGTTGATGCCGTCGTGCCCCTGCGCCATGCCGTCGCAGATGTCCGTGGCAAAGTAGCGTGCCGGCTTGGCGCCGCCATCCTGCGCGCCGCGCACCGCCGCCTCGACGAGGCGGTTGAGGTGCGCGCTGCCGGGGTGGCTGTCGCCATACGTGCTCTCCACGAGCACCTGCGGCCGCTCCAGATCCTCGCGCGTCCAGCCCATGCCCATGCGCAGCGGGTCCATCTCCGGCGCGAGCGCGCGCACCTTCTGGCTGCTTAGCATCTCCAATCCATCCTTTCGGTCCCGTTTGCCTCCATTGTAGCATGAATCGGCCGAAAAACGTCGGAAGAATCCAAAAAAGGCTCGATTTTTTCGCCCGTATGCGTCATAATGGAGGCAGAACAGAATTTCATGAGGAGGGATCCCATGGCACGTATCCTCGCGGACGCCTTGCCCAACCTTCCCTGGCAGGACCGGCCTGCCGGTTGCACCGACCCCGTGTGGCGCTACAGCGGCAACCCCATCATCCAGCGAAACGCCATCCCATCCAGCAACAGCGTGTTCAACAGCGCGGCCGTCCCGTTCAAGGGCGGATTTGCGGGCGTCTTTCGCTGCGACTCCAGGTCGGTGAGCATGGACCTCTTCGCCGGCTTTTCCGACGACGGCCTGCACTGGCGGATCGATCCCGACCCCATCCGCTTTGAGGGCGACCCGGAGGTGACGGCGCGCGAATACCGCTACGACCCGCGCGTATGCTTCATGGACGGCAGATACTACGTCACCTGGTGCAACGGCTACCACGGGCCGACGATCGGCATCGGCTGGACGGAGGACTTTCAGACGTTCCACCAGCTGGAAAACGCGTTCCTGCCCTATAACCGCAACGGCGTGCTCTTCCCGCGCAAGATCGGCGGCCGCTATGCGATGCTCAGCCGCCCGTCGGACACCGGCCACACGCCCTTTGGCGACATCTTTGTGAGCTTCAGCCCGGACCTCACGTACTGGGGCGGCCACCGCTACGTGATGGGCACCATCCGGGACGACCGCTCCGCCTGGCAGTCGACGAAGATCGGACCGGGCCCGATCCCCATCGAGACGGACGAGGGCTGGCTGCTGATCTATCACGGCGTGCTCACGACCTGCAACGGCTACGTCTACCGCGTGGGCGCGGCGCTGCTGGATCTGGAGCGCCCCTGGATCGTCAAGGAGCGCGGCGCGTGGTACATCCTGGGGCCGCAGGAGCTGTACGAGTGCGTGGGCGACGTGCCCAATGTCACCTTCCCCTGCGCGGCGCTGTGCGACGGCGCGACGGGGCGCATCGCCATGTACTACGGCTGCGCGGACACGGTGACGGGCATCGCCTTCACCACGGCCGACGACCTGATTGCCTTCATCAAGGCGCATCCGCTCAAGTAAAGACAAGGACGCCGGGCCTCCAGTGCGGGGCCCGGCACGTTTGGTCTGGCGGCTTTGCTTACGGCTGTTCCGCGTCCACGGGGGTGACAATCGGCTTGCCGTCTGCGTCGACCAGCACGGTGACGCCGCAGCCATCCGTCATGCTGGAGGAGAGCAGCAGATAGTTGACGCCGGTCTCCCGGTCGACGATGATCTTGCGCACGTTCACCATGCCCTGCGAGTAGGTCTCCACGAAGCGTTCCCTGTCCATTGCGATGCTCCTTCATATCATAAAATTTGAAGGCGGGGAGGAAGCGTCCGCCCGCGCTCGGCTAGAGAGTATACATCATTTGGAGGCGAAGGTCAATTGCGCTGCCCGTAAAGATGCCGTATATGGCTTTTGGCGGCGCGATCGTCGGGATTGAAGCATCCGTGCCCCTTGAGAATTTGGAAAGTTTTTTCCAAGTCGCGCCCGTCCCCCTTGACAGCGGCTTTCCAATCCTCTATGCTGTTAGTGCAAATTCATCTGCCAAGGAGGAAGAAAGGATGAACCGACCTTCCTATACGCTGTCCTATCTGTCCGATCCGGAGGCGTTTGCGGTGGGCCGCATGGAGGCCTGCAGCGATCATGCCGTGTATGCAAGCGCGCAGGAGGCCTGCGCGGGCCGCTCCAGCCTGCAAAAGTGCCTGTCCGGCACGTGGAAGTTCCGCTATGCCGAGCGCCCGGCGCTGCGCCCCGAGGGCTTCTATGCGCCCGGCTACGACGTGAGCGGCTGGAATGACATCACCGTGCCCGGTCACATCCAGCTGCAGGGGTACGACCGCCCGCACTACGTCAACACCCAGTACCCCTGGGACGGCCATGAGTTCCTGCGTCCGCCGCAGGTGAGCGAGACGTACAACCCCGTCGGCTGCTATGCGCTGGACTTCACCGTGCCCGAGACGTGGCCACAGGATGGGCGCGTCGTGCTGCGCTTTGACGGCGCGGAGACCGCGCTCTACGCCTGGGTGAACGGCACGTTCCTGGGCTACAGCGAGGACAGCTTCACGCCGGCGGCGTTTGACGTGACGGACTGCCTGCACGAGGGCGTCAACCGCGTGTGCGTCGAGGTGTACAAGCGCAGCTCGGCCAGCTACCTGCAGGATCAGGACTTCTGGCGCTTCTCGGGCCTGTTCCGGGACGTATGGCTGCTGTGCCAGCCGGCGACGCACCTGCGCGACCTGTTCGTGACGGGCGAGCTGTCCGACGACTTTGCCTGCGCCGCGCTGCGCCTGCGCATGAAGATCGACGGCGCCGAGGGCGCGAGCGTCCGGGTCGAGGTCGAGGGCTGCGACGCCGTCGAGGCGGACTGCGCGCCGGAGATGGACCTGAAGATCCCGGTCGCTCATCCGCGCCTGTGGAGCGCCGAGGAGCCGAACCTCTACCGCGTGCGCGTGACGCTCGCGCGCGGCGGCGAGACGGCCGAGGTCTGCGAGACGAACGCGGGCCTGCGCCGCTTTGAGATGAAGGACGGCCTGATGCTGCTCAACGGCAAGCGCATCGTCTTCAAGGGCGTGGACCGCCATGAGTTCAACTGCCACACGGGCCGCGCCGTCACGCTGGAGGACATGCTCTGGGACGTGCGCTGCCTCAAGCGCAACAACATCAACGCCGTGCGCACGAGCCACTATCCCAACGACAGCCGCTTCTACGACCTGTGCGACCGCTACGGCCTGTACCTGATCGACGAGACGAACCTGGAGAGCCACGGCTCCTGGCAGAAGATGGGCCGCATCGAGCCCTCGTGGGTCGTGCCGGGCGACCGGCCCGAGTGGCAGGCGGCGGTGCTGGACCGCGCCAAGTCGATGCTCGAGCGCGACAAGAACCATCCCAGCGTGCTGATCTGGTCCTGCGGCAACGAGAGCTTCGGCGGCAAGGACATCTATCACATGTCCGAGTACTTCCGCCAGGCCGATCCCACGCGCCTGGTGCACTATGAGGGCGTGTTCAACGACCGGCGCTACAACGAGACCAGCGACATGGAGAGCCGCATGTACGCCAAGCCCCAGGAGGTGGAGGCATACCTGCAGCAAAATCCCGACAAGCCCTTCATCAACTGCGAATATACCCACGCCATGGGCAACTCCTGCGGCGGCCTGTGCCTGTACACGGCGCTGGAGGACAAGTATCCCCAGTACCAGGGCGGCTTCATCTGGGACTACATCGACCAGGCGATCGAGGTCGAGGAGAACGGCGAGCGCCGGCTGACGTACGGCGGCGACTTCGGCGACCGGCCGACGGACCGCCACTTCTGCACCAACGGCATCGTCTTTGCCAACCGCAAGGTCTCGCCCAAGATGCAGGAGGTCAAGTTCCTGTTCCAGAACGTGAAGCTGCATGTGGACGAGCGCGGCGTGCGCGTGGTGAATCAGAACCTCTTTACCTCCACAGCGGCCTATGCGCTGACGTGGGAGCTGCTGCGCGAGGGCGTGTGCGTCGCCCGAGGCGTGCAGGAGGCCGACGTGCCCGCGGGCGCGGAGGCGTACGTCGCGCTGCCCGTGCCGAAGGCGCTGCAGCCGGGCGAGTATGCGCTGCGCTGCGCGCTGTGCCTGAAGCAGGCCACGGACTGGGCCGAGGCGGGCTATGCGCAGATGACGGGCGAGCACGTGTTCACGGTGGCGGGGGAGGCGAAGGCCTCGAAGGGCGCGCCTGCCTACCGCATCGCGCAGGGCGACGTGAACGTCGGCGCGCACGGGGACCACTTCTCGGCCATCTTCTCCTACCAGGAGGGCGGCCTGATGTCGCTGCGCTGCGACGGCACGGAGCGGCTGTGCACCGCGCCGCGGCCCAACCTGGACCGCGCGCATACGGACAACGACCAGGGCAACGGCATGCCGTTCCGCTGCGCGGTGTGGACGATGGCCAGCCACGGCATGCGCGCGGTGAAGGCCGAGTCCGAGCAGGTGAACGGCGAGCTGGTCGTGCGCTATGCGTACCGCCTGCCCGCGCCGCTGGAGATGGAGCTGGGGGTCACCTACACGGTGCTTTCGGACGGCGCGGTGCGCGTGCGCGTGGACTATCCGGGCGCGCAGGGCCTGCCGGAGCTGCCGCAGCTGGGCATGCAGCTGCGCCTGCCCGCGCGCTTTGGCCGCGTGCGCTACTACGGCATGGGTCCGCAGGAGTGCTACATCGACCGCGAGTGCGGCGCGAGCCTGGGCATCTACGAGACGACGGCGCGCGAGAACGTGACGCCCTATATCCGCCCGCAGGAGTGCGGCAACCGCACGGGCGTGCGCTGGATGGAGGCCGTCGACGCCGCGGGCCACGGCGTGCGCGTGGAGATGGTGGACGCGCCGCTGCAGGTCAGCGCGCTGCCCTACACCGCGCAGGAGCTGGACGCCGCAACCCATCAGGAGGAGCTGCCGCCCGTGCGCTACACGGTGCTGGACGTGGCGGGCTACCGCATGGGCGTGGGCGGCGACGACAGCTGGGGCGCGCCGGTGCACGATGAGTACCTGATTCCCTCCGACAAGCCGCTTTCGTTCTCGTTCGTCCTGCGGGCGATCTGACGAAAGGCGAGCGGGCCGCCGGACCTGGTTCCGGCGGCCTTTTTGCATGATCCGGCCGCAGCGTCCTCCAAATGGCTGACCGTCCGCGAATTGTCATCAGAGATTGCGCGCATCTGGAAGGGTTTTTTTGATCGCTTATAGAATAAAGGAATTTGCGCGTGTAGGCCCAAAAGGCGCGCGCCATTGTGAGGATTGAAAGAGGTGTTTCGATATGAGCAAATCCAAGGAGCGCTTTGTGGATATCGGAGGTCAGGCGGTCATGGAGGGCGTCATGATGAAGTCGCCCGACGCCGTGGCCGTGGCCGTGCGCCGTCCGGACGGCAGCATCGTTGTGGATCGGGAACCGTATGAGTCCCCCGCAAGGCGGCACAGATGGATGGGCTGGCCGATCGTGCGCGGCGTGGTCAACATGGTGTCCATGCTCGCGATGGGCATGGGCGTGCTGCAAAAGTCCACCCAGATGCTCGGCGTGCTGGAGGAGGAGCCCAGCCGCTTTGAAAAGTGGCTCGCCAACAAGCTGGGCGCCAACATCGACAAGGTCGTCATGGGCGTGGCCGGCGTGCTGGCCGTGTGCCTGAGCGTGCTGCTGTTCGTCATGCTGCCCTCCGGCGTGGCGACGCTGGCCGGACGCGCGATCGACAACGCCATCGTCATCAACCTCATCGGCGGCGTGGTGCGCATTGCGATCCTCGTCGCATACATCGGATTGATCGGCCTGATGCCCGACATGCGCCGCATCTTCCAATACCATGGCGCGGAGCACAAGACCGTCTACTGCCATGAGGCGGGCCTACCGCTGACGCCCGACAACGCGCGCCGCTTCTCGCGCCTGCACCCGCGCTGCGGCACGTCGTTTCTGCTGCTGGTCATGGTCATCAGCATCCTGGTGGGCTCTGTGGCCGACCAGGTGATCATCGCGCTGACGTCCATCGAAAAGCTGTCCTTCGGCCTGCGGTTTGTGCGCAGTCTGCTCATCCTGCCGCTGATCGCCGGCATCTCGTATGAGGTGCTCAAGGGATTGGCCCACAGCGAAAACCGGTGCGTGCGCGCGCTGCGCTGGCCCGGACTGATGATGCAGCACCTGACGACCCGCGAGCCTGACGATCAGATGCTGGAGGTGGCCATCGCGTCCATGAAGGCTGCGCTGGGCACCGTGGAGGATGCTGCGCCTGCCAAGCAGTGGAAGCCCGACGAGGCGGCCGGGACTGTGCGGGCGGCGGCAGAATGACGCTGCGGGAAGCGCTGCGCGCGGGCGAGGAGCGCCTCCTGCGCGCGCAGGACGCAGACGCCCGGCCGGATGCGATATGGATGCTCTGCGACGTGACGGACCTGCCGCGCGCGCAGATGCTGCTGGCGTCGGGCGAGGCGCTTACGCCCGAACAGGGAGCGCGCTATGAGGCCATGCTCAAGCGCCGCGAGGCGGGCGAGCCGCTGCAGTACGTGCTGGGCACGCAGGACTTCATGGGGCATACGTTCCGCGTCGACGCGCGCGTGCTCATCCCGCGCGCGGACACGGAGACGCTGTGCGAGGAGGCCATCGCGCGCATGCACGACGGGGACGCGGTGCTGGACATCGGCACCGGCAGCGGCGCGTTGGCCGTCTCCATCGCGCTGGCACGGCCGGGGGCGCGCGTCACGGCGGTGGACGTGAGCGCGGATGCGCTGTGCGTCGCGCGGGAGAATGCGCGCGCGCTGGGCGTGGATGTGCGCATGGCGCAGAGCGACCTGTTTGCGGCGCTGCCGGGCGAGCGCTTTGACGTGATCGTCTCCAACCCGCCCTACATCGAAACGGGCGAGCTGGAAGGCCTTCAGCGCGAGGTGCGGCGCGAGCCGAGACTGGCGTTGGATGGCGGCGCAGACGGTCTGGACTTTTACAGGCGCATCGTGCGCGAGCTGCCTGCGCATCTGATGCCGGGCGGCACGGCGCTCTTTGAAGTGGGCTATGGCCAGGCGCCGGCCGTGGCAGCGCTGCTGAAGCAGACCGTCGGCGAGCCGTTTGTGCGCCGCGATCTGTGCGGCGTGGAGCGCGTCGTGGGCGCAGTGTATACGAAGTGACCGGGAGAGGCTATGCTGGAGCGATTGGATTGGGTCAGGGGACGGTATGAGGAGCTGTCGATGCTCCTCTCTCAGCCGGAGGTCGTCGCGGATCAGGCCAGGTGGCAGCGCCTGCTGCGCGAGCATGCGCAGCTGGAGCCGCTGTTTCAGGCCTGTGGTCGGTACGAGCAGTTGCTCGCCCAGCGCCGTGAGGCGGACGAGATGCTGCGCGATCCCGACCTTGCGGACATGGCGCAGGAGGAGATCGAAAGCCTCTCCGCGCAGATTGAGGACAAGGAGCGAGAGATCCAGCTGCTGTTGCTGCCGCGCGATCCCAATGACGAGCGCAACGTCGTCATGGAGATTCGCGCAGGGGCGGGCGGCGAGGAGGCGGGGCTGTTTGGCGCAGTGCTGCTGCGCATGTATACCCGCTATGCCGAGCGCCGGGGCCTGCACGTGGAGATGATGGACGGCAACTTCACGGAGTTGGGCGGCGTCAAGGAGGCGACGTTTACCATCAGCGGCGCGGGCGCGTACAGCCGCCTCAAGTACGAGAGCGGCGTGCATCGCGTGCAGCGCGTGCCCGCGACCGAGTCGGGCGGACGCATTCACACCTCCACGGCGACCGTGGCCGTGCTGCCCGAGGCCGAGGAGGTCGAGGTCCAGATTAACCCTGCGGACCTGCGCATCGACGTCTACCGCTCCAGCGGGCACGGCGGCCAGTGCGTCAACACGACGGACTCGGCGGTGCGCATCACGCATCTGCCGACGGGGCTGGTCGTCACCTGCCAGGACGAGAAGTCGCAGATCAAGAATCGGGACAAGGCCATGCGCGTGCTGCGCGCGCGGCTGTATGACAAGCTGCGCTCCGAACGGGACGCGGCGTATGCGCAGGACCGGCGGTCGCAGGTGGGCACGGGCGACCGGAGCGAGCGCATCCGCACGTACAACTTTCCGCAGGGGCGCGTGACGGACCACAGGATCGGCCTGACGATCTACCGGATCGACAGCTTTGTGGACGGCGACATGGACGAGATCATCGACGCGCTGATCCTCGCGGACCAGGCTGCGCGGCTGAAGGCGGCTACGGGCCAGGCATAATCCCCGCAAGAACGGCGCGCGCCCCGCATACACATGTGCGGGGGTGACCGCTTTGGGAGAGATTGCGCTGGTGGCGCTGGCGGGAATGGTTTTCGGCGTGGCGGGGACGGGCGTTGGCGCTTTGCTGGGCGTGGCGGTTGGCATGCCCAGCCCGCGCGCGCTCGCCTGCCTGCTCAGCCTGACGGGCGGGCTGATGATCGCGCTCGCATGTTTCAAGATGTTGCCCAACGCATATGCGCTCAGCGCGCCGATGGGCATGGCCGGCATGCTGATGGGCGTGGTGGCAACCTTGGCGCTGGATGCGCTGCTGCGAAGGCGAATGCGTATCGTTCAGCGCACGCAGGCCAGCGAAGAGGAAGGGCTGGCACGCGCGGGATTGATGGTCGCTGCGGGCAGCGCGCTGCACAACCTGCCTGAAGGGCTGGCCGTCGGATCCGGATGCGCGCAGGCGCCGGCGCTGGGGTTTGCACTGGCCGCGATGATCCTGCTGCACGACGTGCCGGAAGGCATGGCGGCGGCGCTGCCGCTGCGCGCATCCGGTGTGGGCGCCGTACGCGCGCTGGCGATGACGGCGGCGAGCGGCGTGCCGGCCGGCGTGGGCGCTGCCGCAGGTCTTGTGCTGGGCGGCGTGTCGCCGGACATGCTCGCGCTTTGCATGGGTCTGGCGGGCGGCACGGTGCTGCAGGTTGCCGCGGAGGAGCTCATCCCGCGCGCAGAGGCGCTGGAGTCGTTCTGGGGCTCGTCCCTGTGTCTGACGTTGGGGGTCGCGCTGGGCAGCGCGGTCTCGCTGATCGTATAGAGAGAAGGAAAAACGTGGAAACACAGATGGTAAAGGCCGACGCGCAGTCCGTTGCGCAGGCTGCGGCATACATCCGTGCGGGAGAGGTCGTCGCCTTTCCCACGGAGACGGTGTATGGATTGGGCGCGGATGCGCTCAACGCGCAGGCGGTACACCGCATCTTTGAGGCAAAGGGCCGGCCGGCGGACAACCCGCTGATCGTGCACATCGCCGCCCTGGACCAGCTGGATGCGCTCGTGACGGACGTGCCCGAGGCCGCATGGCGGCTGATCGAGGCATTCTGGCCCGGCCCGATGACGCTGATTCTGCCAAAGCGCGACGGCATCCCGGACGTGGTGTCGGCCGGACTTTCGACGGTGGGCATCCGCTTCCCGAGCCATCCCGTGGCGCAGGAACTGATCCGGCGCAGCGGCTGCCCGATCGCGGCGCCCAGCGCCAACCGCAGCGGACGGCCCAGCCCCACGCGCGCTTCGCACGTGCTGGAGGACATGCAAGGGCGCATTCCGATGATCCTTGACGGCGGGCCGTGCGCAGTCGGGCTCGAGTCGAGCGTCATTGACGTGACGGGCGGCACGCCCGTGGTGCTGCGTCCCGGCGGCGTGACGCCCGAGATGATCGAGCGCGCGGCCGGCGGCGTGCGCGTGGACGAGCACGTCATGAAGCCGCTGGAGGAGGGCGAGACGGCGCGCTCGCCGGGCATGAAGTACCGGCACTATGCGCCCCGGGCGGAGATGACGATCTTCACCGGCGCGCCGGACGCAGTGGCGCGCGCGATCTGCTCGCGCTATGATGCGGCCCCGCGCGGCGCGGCAATCCTGGCGCTCTCTGAGCACGTGGCGGGCTATGGCGCGCGGCGTGTGTTCTCGCTGGGGAGCCTTTCGCACGCCCAGGAGGCGGCGGGCGCGCTCTTTGACCTGCTGCGTGAGATGGACGCGCTGGGCGTGGAGCGCATCTATGCCGAGGCGCTCGACCCGCATGGCATCGGCCTGGCGGTTATGAACCGCATGGGCCGGGCGGCGGGATTTCACATCATCGAGGTGTAAGCGATGGAGATTCTCTTTGTCTGCTCGGGCAACACGTGCCGGAGTCCCATGGCGCAGACCCTGGCGCGCGATTGGCTCAAGCGCCACGGCATCGGCATGCGGGTACGGGTGTTTTCGGCGGGCATTTCGGCCTATACGGGCGAGGAGGCGACCGACGGGGCCAAGAACGCCATGCGCACGCGCGGCCTGTCGCTGGATACGCACCGCGCGCGGCTGCTGACGCGCGAGATCTTTGACGCCGCCGATCTGGTGTTGTGCATGACGCAGGGGCATAAACAGGCGATTCTGCAGGTGCACCCCAACGACAAGACATTCACGCTCAATGAATATGCCGGCGTCGGCGGTTACGTGGACGATCCCTTCGGCATGAGCGATGCGGTGTATGAGCGGTGCGCCGGACAGCTGGAGGATCTGGTGGATCGCGCGATGGAGCGTGCCTGCCATGCGCTGTGAGGGCTTCCCATTTGAGGCGGGCGCGGATGCGCGCGTGCTCGTGCTGGGCTCCATGCCGGGGATTGCGTCGCTGCGCGCGGGGCAGTACTACGCGCACCCGCGCAACGCCTTCTGGCCGATCGTCTTTTCGCTGTGGGATGCGCCGCTGACCGCGGATTACGCCCAACGGCTCGCATTTGCGCGGGCGCATCACATTGCGCTGTGGGATGCGGCGCATACCTGCGAGCGCGAGGGCAGCCTGGATGCCGATATGCGGCGCGCCGAGCCGAATGACTTTGACGGGCTGATGGCGTTTGCACCGGGCATCCACACCGTGCTGTGCAACGGGGCCGCGTCCCATGCGATCGTGATGCGCTGCGGGTTTGCCGCGCGATACGGCCTGCGGGTGCTGCGCATGCCGTCGACCAGTCCGGCCCATACGATGCCCTTTGAACAAAAGCGTGCCGCATGGCGCGTGCTGCGCGAGGCGGCGGAGGAGGGAGAAGCGTGAACATCATCGAAATCATCCTGAAGAAGAAGCGCGGGGAAGCGCTCACGCGCGAGGAGATTCGATTCTTTGCGCGCGGTGCGGCGGACGGGTCCCTGCCGGACGAACAGCTGGCCGCACTGCTGATGGCCATCTGCCTGCGCGGCATGACGCCGCAGGAGACCGCCGACCTGACGATGGAGATGATGCACTCGGGCGAGGTCGTGGATCTCTCGGGCGTGGGCGGTGTGTGCGTGGACAAGCACTCCACCGGTGGCGTAGGCGACACGACGACGCTGGTGCTCACCCCGCTGGTGGCCGCCTGCGGCGCGAAGGTCGCCAAGATGTCCGGCCGCGGCCTGGGCCACACCGGGGGTACGCTGGACAAGCTGGAGAGCATCCCCGGCTGCACGGTTTCCCTTTCGCAAGAAGCGTTCGTGGCGCAGGTGCGCCGCATTGGATGTGCCGTCATCGGCCAGACGGGCGACCTCGTGCCTGCGGACAAGCGCCTCTACGCGCTGCGCGACGTGACGGGCACGGTCGACAGCGTGCCGCTGATCGCCTCGAGCATTCTGTCCAAGAAGCTGGCCGCGGGCGCGCATGCCATCGTGCTGGACGTCAAGACCGGCAGCGGCGCGCTCATGCAGACGCTGGAGGACAGCGTCGAGCTGGCGCAGGCGATGGTGCGCATCGGCACGCTGGCCGGGCGGCCCATCCTGGCGATGGTGACGGGCATGGATCAGCCGCTGGGCACGCACGTGGGCAACGCGCTGGAAGTCAAGGAGGCGATCGACATCCTGTCGGGCCGCGCGGACGGCAAAAGCGCGGACCTGCGGGAGGTGTCCATGCTGCTGGGCGAGCAGATGCTGCTGGCTGCGGGCGCGGCGCCCTCGCGCGATGAGGCGCGCCGACGGCTGGAGCATGCGCTTGAGAGCGGGGCAGGGCTGGAAAAGCTGCGCGAGATGATCGCCGCGCAGGGCGGCGACGCGCGCGTGTGCGACGACACGGGGCTGCTGCCGCGCGCCCGCTATATCCTGCCCGTGCCCGCCATGCGGGATGGATACGTCTGCTCGATGGACACGACGGGCATCGGTTATGTCGCACAGGGATTGGGCGCGGGGCGTGCGCGTAAGACCGACGTCATCGACCCGGCGGTCGGGCTGGTGATGGCTGTGCGCATCGGCGAACGGCTCTGCGAGGGCGAGCCCATCGCGTACATCCATGCAAACGACGAGGCGCGCGGCCGGGCAGCCGTGGAGCGCATGCAGCAGCTGGTGCGGCTTTCCGACGCGCAGCCGCAAAGGCCGCCGCTGGTCCTGGCGGAGGTGACGCCGCAGGGCGTGCGGCGGGCTTAAGTCGCATCGTTGACATATCCGGATTCGGAGCTCCAAAACATATAACATGGATCGAGGTATTCTCTGATTCAAAGCGCAACACAGGGAAGCGATGTGCAATCAAATGATCCCATACGATGAATACGGGAGCCGCGAGCATCCCACGGTACTGCTCCTGCATGGTGCGGCAGCGCTCAATACGTTTTGCTGTCAATACTGCCTTTCCTCAAAGTATCACTTGATTGTTCCACATCTGTGCGGCGCGGGCAAGCTGGCCAATAGGGCATATGATCCTGAATGGATGAAGCGCGAGTTGTTTGTGCTGATTGCGGGCCTGCACAAGGAGAAGATCGGCATCATAGGTCATTCGCTCGGCGCGCAGCTGGCCGTTATGCTCGTGTGCGAGCGTCCAGAGCGATTTTGCTTTGCGGTTTTCCTGAGCGCATGGGTGAATCCGACGGCCAAGGCGATCAGGCGATACTGCCGCTTTGCCGGATTGGCGGCGGGGATGCTGCATTGCAAATGGCTGGTCCGCCTGCAGGGAAGGTACTGGCGCTATACAAAAGCGCAGGCTGATGACATGGCGGCGTATGCCGCGTCGATCACCCTGCAGGTCTATCGCTCGTTTTTTGAAAATACGTTGGATCTGAAAAGACTGCCCACGTATGCGACGCTCGACCTTCCGATGCTGGCCATCTGCGGGAGCGGCGAGGTCGTGGACATGAAGACTTCCTTGGCGCTTCTGGGCGAAAATGCGCACTGCCGGACCCTGATGCTGTCCCAAGCGGGCCATGACTTTCCGATGCGGAGGGCGGAGGCGCTCAACCCCATTCTGGAGGCGTTCATTGAGCGGTTTAAGGCGCCATCATGACGAAGGACAGGAAAAAAGACATCCTCCAGATGCGCCGGCGACGCATCCAATCGGAATGAGAAGCAGACAAGGGGCGGCAGCGCATTTCGCTGCCGTCCCTTTGATCGTGCAATGATGCCGGCCCCGGTCCTCGGCGCCTCACAGCAGCGTGACGCCCGCCTCCTCGAAGACGCGATGGGTCTGCGCATCCCAGATGGAGGATTGAACCTCGCCAATGTGCGCCTTGCCCAACAACAGCATGCATAGGCGCGACTGGCCGATGCCGCCGCCCATCGTCAGGGGCAGCTTGCCCTCCAACAGCATGCGGTGGAACGGGAGGCTGCGCCGCGCGTCGCAGCCGGCAAGCGTCAGCTGGCGGTCCAGTGTCTCGGGATCGACGCGAATGCCCATTGAGGAGACCTCGAACGCGCAGTCGAGCAGGGGATTGTAAAAGAGAATATCGCCGTTGAGCGACCAATCGTCGTAGTCCGGCGCGCGCCCGTCGTGCGGCTTGCCCGAGCGCAGCTTGCCGCCGATCTGAGAGAGAAACGTCGTCGGATGTTCGCGCAGATAGGCGTTTTCGCGCTCCTTGGGCGAAAGATCGGGATACAGGTCCTCCAGCTCCTGAGAGGAGATGAACGACACCTCGCGCGAGAGGGCGGTGTGCAGGCTCGGATAGCGCCCGCGCACGATGAGCGCTGCGTCGCAGATGCAGCCGACGATGGCGTTCACGGTCGCGCGCAGCACGGACTCGGTGCGCATCTCGGCGGTGATGACCTTTTCCCAGTCCCACTGGTCGACGTAGATGGAGTGCAGGTTATCCAGCTCCTCGTCGCGGCGGATGGCGTTCATGTCGGTATAGATGCCCTTGCCGACGTGAAAGTCGTAGCGGTACAGCGCCATGCGCTTCCACTTGGCCAGCGAGTGCACGACCTGCGCGTCGACGCCGGCGGCGGGCACGTCGAAGGAGACGGGGCGCTCGACGCCGTTGAGGTCATCGTTGAGGCCCGTGGCGGGATCGACGAACAGCGGGGCGGATACGCGCTTGAGCGAGAGCGCGCCGGCGAGCGCATCCTGGAAGGTGCGCTTGATCAGGCTGATGGCCGCCTGCGTCTCGTAGAGCGAGAGCGTCGGGCGGTAGCCGGCCGGAATATAGCTTGCAGACATGAAATCCCTTCTTTGCATGAGGATGCCTTTCAGTATACCCGCTTCAGGCGGTTCTGTCAAATGGAGCGGGCAAAAAAAGAAGCGCGGCCTTACGCCGCGCTCCGGGGCAGAAGGAGAAGATACGCTGTTCCCTTTCGGGAAGATGTCGCGCTCTCGTCCTGTTTCCCGCACCGGCACTTTCATGTGCCTGCGGTCGCGGCGCTGTTGCCGCTTGCCCTGGGCATATGATGTCCGGACGGAGGGAACGATATGCGGCGAAACAATGAGAAAAACGGGAATTTTTCAGTATGACCAGGACTCTATGCCGCGCAACAGCTCCAGCTCACGGATGTCGCGCGCCTCGGTGAAGGCCTCGCGTGCAAGCAGCGCGCCCGTGCGCCAGTAGAGTGCGGCAAACGGAATGTCGTTGGAAAACTGATGCTGGATCTCGGACATCTTCGACTGGAAGGCGTCCGCCTCATAGCAGCCGGCGCGCAGATCGCGGATCAGGGTGTTCATGTCCTGGCTGTTGTAGCGGCTGAAGTTCGCGCCCGGATAGTTGACGCCCGCATTGCTCAGCAGCATGAAGCCCGGGTCGGGCACCACATCCAGATTGTAGGCGCAAAGCGCCAGCGCGAAGTTGCCGCTGTTCAGGTTGGTCAGCACCTCCTCATAGGAGCGGATGGAGACGGATGCGTTGATGCCCACGTCCTTGAGCATCTGCGCGATCTGCTCGGCGGCGTTGCGGCGCACGTTGCTGCCCGGCTCGTCATAGACGAGAATCGGGAAGTAGAGCGCCATGCCTTCCACCGCATTGTCGGGCTGATACCGCTTGCCGTCGGTCGCAAGCCGCCAGCCCAGGCTGTCCAGGATCGCGCGGGAGACCTCCGGGGCGTAGGTGTCCTGCGCGGCGCTTTCATCATACAGCCAGGTGCCGGACATGACCGGGCCCGTGGCGGGCGTGGCCATGTTTTGATAGACCGAGCTGATCAGCGCGTCGCGGTCGATGGCCATGAGGATGGCCTGGCGCATCTGCACGTCCTCCAGCGAGCCGTCCTGCTTGCGGTAGCTGTGGTTCATCAGCAGGACCTCCAGCTGGCGCGTGCGGTAGTCGATCAGGTAGCTGTTGAGGCTGCCGGAGTAGCGCGTCGCGTTGAGCGAACGGGTCATGGCCACATCCACGTCGCCGGCCTCGAACGCGTCGAGCACGTCGTCGCTCTCGGCGTAGATGTTGGCGACCACATCCGTGATCTGCGGCGCGCGCCGCCACCAGGAGGTATTGGCCGTCAGGCGCAGCTGCACGCCCGGCACGTATTCGGCGATGCGGTAGGGACCTGTGCCGGAGGGCGCCTCGGAGGCGACCTCGCTGGCGGGCAGGATGGGGAACGTCAGCGCGTACAGCGCGCCGTAGTAGGACCGGCGCAGCGTGATGGACAGCTGCAGATCATTTTCCTCCGATGCGCTCCACCCGGAAATGAAGTACAGAACGCTCTGGTACAGGCCGCGTTCCTCGGCGGGAATGTCCGTCTCCAGGTTGCTGTTCAGCCCGCTGAGCTGTTGGATGCGGTCGAGTGTGGCGCACACGTCCGCCGCTGTCAGCGGCTGGCCGTTGTGGAACGTGACCCCCGAGCGCAGCGTGATGTCCAGGCGCTTGCCATCGTTGGCGAACTCCCACTCCAGCGCGAGCTTGCCGGTCGGCTGTTCGTTGTCGTCCAACTCAAACAGCCCCTCGTATACGAGCGCGAGCACGCTCACCGGATCGCGCTCGCGCAGGGAGAGGGGATAGAGCTGCATCGCGTCGTCCGCGACGATGGCTACCGTCAGGGCGTTGTCCAGCGCGCGGACGGGCGTCAGGCCGGCGCACAGCAAAACCGCCAGCAGGGCGCAGCAGAGCTTACGCCATGGCCGACGGCTGCGGAGGGAAGTAGTACTTGCGATAGATCTCATAGGCATTCATCACCCTTTGCGCGTACGTCGATGTGCCGCCTTCCGGCACGTTTTGCAGCGTCACCCCGTCGGGGCTATACTTGGGATTGGCCAGCCAGGCGTCCACATTGCCCTGCCCGGCGTGGTAACCGCACACGACTTTGAGGATGTCGCCGTCAAAGCGCCGGCTGAGGTAACCCAGATACCATGTGCCAAAGCGCACGTTGGTCTCCGGATCGTAGAGCAGGTCAAAGGAATAGCCCTCGTCCTCGTTCAGCGATTCAGCCGCCCATTGCGCGGTCGGCTCCATCAGTTGCATCAGGCCGCGCGCGCCCAGGCGCGACTCGGCCTGCGGGTCAAAGCTCGACTCGCACAGGATGACCGCGCTGACGAGCGCGGGATCGACGCCGTTTTCGGCGGCGTAGCGGACGATGAGATCCTTAAAGTAGAGCGGATGGCTGGCCAGGTCGGTCGCCTCCTGCTCGAGCCTGCGGCGCTCGGCCTCGTGCGCGATGTACGTGCGCGTGACGAGGATGCACGAGAGCGCCAGCGCGGTGCAGGCAAGCACGGCGATGCCGGCGCGCAGCCATAGCGGCACGGCGGCAAACAGCGCGGCCTGACGGCGCACAAAGGCCGCCGGCCGGCCGGCGGCCAGCGAACGTCGCGGCGGGGCGGGGCGCGGCCTGCGCCGCCGTCTCAACGTGCCCGCAGAGGGGGATTGCTGTGTCATGCGAGGGGGGCTCCTTTCCTGGCATGCTCGGCCGCCAGCGCGGCGAGCGTCTTTTCCCACAGCGCGCGCACCTCCAGGCGTGTCTCTTCGACGGTGCGCATGGTGGAGATCACACGGTTGGCGCGCAATACCTTGCTGCGCAGCGACATCTGGCTGGCCACACGCGCGCGCGCCTCCTGCTCGCTCATCCCGTCGCGCACCATGATGCGGCGGATCTGCTCGGCTTCAGGCACACACACAAGCCAGGTCTCGTCGACCTTCTGGTCCATGCCGGTCTCAAAGAGCAGAGGTACGTCCAGTACGACGGCGGGCGTGCCCGCCTCCGCCAGCCGCCGCATCTCGCTTTCGATCCGCGCGAAGACGAGCGGATGCACGATGCCCTCCAAATCGCGGCGGGCATAGCGGTCGGCGAACACGATTGCGGCGAGCTTCTTGCGGTCGAGCACATTGCCGTCAAACACGCCGTCGCCAAAGCGCGTTCGGATGGACGGCAGCGCTTCGCCGCCCGGAGCCGTGAGCGCATGGGAGATCGCGTCGGCGTCGAGGACGGGCGCACCCAACAGGCGCAGGCAGGTGCTGACCGTCGATTTGCCGCTTCCAATGCCGCCGGTAAGGCCGATGCGGTACATACAGGATACCTCCTTTTCTATAGACGATCCGGACGGGAAAAAGACTGCAACGGATTATTTTGCGTCAAACCAGGTCTTGCCCGCGTGCACATCGGCGACAAGTGGAACGGACAGCTGTGCCGCGCCCTCCATGCACGTCTTGAGCACCCGGGAAACCGCATCCAGCTCTTCGGGGGGCGTCTCGACGATCAATTCGTCGTGCACCTGCAGGATCAGCCGCGCGCGCAGGCCCAGCTCCGCCAGGCGCTCGTGCACGCGCACCATCGCCAGCTTGATGATGTCCGCCGCAGTACCCTGCACCGGAGTGTTCATCGCGGCGCGCTCGCCGAAGGAACGGGTGTTGTAATTGGAAGAGGAGAGCTCCGGCAGCGGTCTGCGTCGCCCGAACATCGTCGTCGAATAGCCCAGCAGCTTGCCCTTGGCCACAGCATCGTCCATGAAGCGGCGCACGCCCGGATAACGGCTGAAATAGCGCTCGATGAACGCGCCGGCTTCGCGGCGGGAGACGCCCACGTTGCGCGCGAGTCCAAAGTCGCTGATGCCGTAGACGATGCCGAAGTTGACCGCCTTGGCCGCCGAGCGCATGGCGGGGGTGACTTCATTCAACGGCACGCCGTAGACTTCGGCCGCGGTGCGTGCGTGAATGTCCTGGCCTGCGCGGAAGGCCTCGATCATGCCCTCGTCGCCCGACAGGTGCGCCAGCAGCCGCAGCTCGATCTGCGAATAGTCCGCATCGCAAAGCAGCCACCCCTCGCGCGCAGTGAACGCGCGGCGGATCTCGCGCCCCAGCGCGGTGCGCACGGGGATGTTTTGAAGGTTCGGCTCGGTGGAAGAGATGCGGCCCGTCGCCGTGGCCGTCTGGTCAAACCAGGTATGAATGCGCCCGTCGCGCCCGATGAGCTTGACCATGCCCTCGACGTACGTGCCATTGAGCTTGGAGAGCTGACGGTAGGCGAGAATCTTGGCGATCACAGGATGCCTGTCCGAGAGCGCCTCGAGCGTCTCCGCGTCGGTGGAATAGCCGGACTTGGTCTTGCGGCCCGCGGGCAGGCCCAGGCGCTCAAAGAGCACCTCGCCCAGCTGTTTGGGGCTGGAGATGTTGAAGCCGTCGACGCCCGTGAGCGCGTAGATCTCGCCGCGAAGCCGATCCAGCTCGCGCGTATAGCCTTCGCCCAACCTGAGCAGTTCCTCGCGCGCGACGGGGAACCCCTCCCGCTCCATGGAAAAGAGCGTCTGCATGAGCGGCATTTCGATATCGCGATAGAGCGAGGCCATGCCGTCGGCCTTGAGCTGCTCCATCTGGCGCAGGTGCGCCTGACAAAGCGCGCAGGCGTCGGCCGGCGCGTCATAGGCCTTTTGCAGAGGATCGAGCAGATAGGCCTCCAGCAGCGTGTCCGCGTCGATCGCTGTACAGGGTACATCCCACTCGAATAGCTGGGTCAGCAGCCGTTTGGCGCCGTGTACCCACAGCGGGCGCGCCCCTGTCAACAGGGGAGAAAGCGCGCGCATCGCCTCGCGCGCGTCCAGACCGTCGGTCAGCAGATCCTGCGCGAGGGGAATGCGCGCCCGCTCGCCCGTGGGGCAGGCGAGCGTCAGCTCCTGTGCAAGGCATAGCGCGACGGGACCGTCGGGCAGGGCGTCTATAAACGCACGAATGTCATCGGGAGATGCCAACGCGCGCTCCTCCTGCCAGGCGACCGTCATGGGCGCCGGGGCCGTGGCGGGCGCTGCGCCGGGCGCGAGCGCCAACAGGCGGGGGATCAGGGATTTCATTTCGTATTCTTCCAGAACGGGCGCGCCG
The DNA here is from genome assembly GCA_944349855.1 of uncultured Eubacteriales bacterium. Lineage (GTDB taxonomy): Bacteria > Bacillota > Clostridia > Christensenellales > Aristaeellaceae > Beduinella. The sequence goes on from CALVNS010000004.1 coordinate 62,774, forward strand.
CCGGACAGATCGCGCACGCGGCACGCCTCCCAGTCCAGCTCGATGGGCGCATCGCGGTCGATCGTGGCGAGCTTCTTGCTCATCAGCGCGCTCTCGCGTCCGTCGATCATGCGCTCGCGCAGCTTGCCCTTCAGGTCCGCCGGCGCGGCGTCCAGCGCGCGCTCGACGGTGCCGTACTGCGAAAGCAGCTTGACCGCCGTCTTTTCGCCCACGCCCGGCACGCCGGGAATGTTGTCGGAAGCGTCGCCCATCAGCCCCTTGAGGTCGGGAATCTGCGCGGGCGTGACGCCGAACGTCGCCAGCACCGTCTCCGGATCGAACTCCACCGTGTCGGAGATGCCGCGCTTGGTGTACAGCACGTGCGTTTGTTCGCTCACCAGCTGCATGGCGTCACGGTCGCCCGTCACCAGCAGCGCACGCACGCCGCGCGCCTCGCACAGACGGCTGACCGTGCCGAGCATGTCGTCCGCCTCGAACGAGGGCAGCTCCAGCTGCACGACGCCCATGGCGTCCAGCAACCGGCGCAACATGGGGAACTGTTCGCGCAGCTCTTCGGGCGTGGGCTTGCGCCCCGCCTTGTATTCGGCAAAGTCCGCATGGCGAAACGTCGGCCCGTGCATGTCAAAGGCGACGGCCAGGTAGGATGGGCGCACCTGTGCCAGAAGCTTGAGCAGCATGCTCGCAAAGCCCATGACGGCATGGGTGTGCAGGCCGGCGCTGGTGGTCAGCGGCGGCAGCGCGTGAAACGCACGGTGCATGAGGCTGTTGCCGTCCACGACGATAAAGGTTTCCACCACGGCGACGTCTCCTTCGCTAGCTCTTTCTGTTTATAGAATACCACAAGAAGGGGAAAAATACAAATCCCCCTCGTCCGTTCCGGAAGCGGGCGATAAAAAAAAGATGGAAAAACCGGCAGAACTGTACTATACTATATTTGACACCGTATGCAGCTCATCCCATCAAGCAAGGAGGAGAACCTCGTGACGTATAAAGAACGATACGAACAATGGCTTCGCGATTTCGCGGACGATCCGGCGACTGTGGCGGAACTTCAGGCCATTGCGGGAGACGAAAAGGAGATCGAGGACCGCTTCTACACCGAGCTCTCGTTTGGCACGGCGGGAATGCGCGGCGTACTTGGCGCTGGCACGAACCGCATGAACCTGCAAAACGTGCGCCGCGCCACCAAGGGCTTTGCCGACTATATCAATGCGGGCGATCCATCCTACCGCGCGCGCGGCGTGGTCATCGCCTATGACTCGCGGCGCATGTCGCCGGAGTTTGCAAGGGCTGCGGCGCTGGTGCTGTGTCGCGAGGGCATCCACGTGTATCTCTTTGACGAGCTACGCCCGGTGCCGATCCTCTCCTATGCCGTGCGCCACCTGCACGCCGTGGCGGGCATCGTCATTACCGCCAGCCACAACCCGCCCCAGTATAACGGCTATAAGGTCTATTGGGAGGACGGCGCGCAGATGCCGCCCGAATACGCCGACCAGGTGCTTGCGCGCATCCGCGCCTGCACGTACAAGGACGCACAGGAGATGGATGAGGCTCAGGCCAGAGCGTCCGGCCTGCTGTCGATCATCGGCAACAAGGAAGTCGACGACGACTACATCGCGCAGGTCAAGACGCTTTCCGTCCAGCCCGAGCTCATGAAGCGGGCCGGCGGCGACCTCAAGATCGTCTACACGCCGCTGCACGGCTCGGGCAACAAGCCCGTGCGGCGCATCCTCAAGGAGATCGGCATCCGCAATGTGCTCGTCGTCAAAGAGCAGGAGCTGCCCGATCCGAACTTCAGCACCATCAAGGTGCCCAATCCCGAGGACCCCGCCGCGTTCAAGCTGGCCATGGAGCTGGCCGACCGCGAAGGCGCCGACTGCATCTTCGGCACCGACCCGGATTGTGACCGCGTCGGCATCGCGGTCAAGGACGACGCGGGACGGTATTACCTGATGACCGGCAACCAGATCGGCTGCGTGCTGCTGTACTACATCCTCAAGAGCCGCAAGATGCTGGGGACATTGCCGGAAAATGGCGCGGTCGTCAAGTCGGTCGTCTCCACGGAGCTGGCGCGCAGGATCGCGGACAGCTATGGACTGACGACGTTCGACACGCTGACGGGCTTCAAGTTCATCGCCGAAAAGATCCAGCAGTTTGAGGACACGGGCGCGTATACGTTTGTCTTCGGCTTTGAGGAGAGCTATGGATTCCTTTCCTCGACGTTCGTGCGCGACAAGGACGGCGTCAACGCGTCGCTGCTCATCGCCGAGGCGGCCGTGTGGGCCAAGACGCAGGGCAAGACGCTCTACGACATCCTCATGGAGATCTACCAGATCTATGGCGCATACGTAGAAAAGGTCGTCTCCGTCACGCTGCCGGGGAAAGATGGCCTGCAGCGCATGCAGGAGATCATGCAAAACCTGCGCGCTAAGCCGCCCAGGGAGCTGGCTTCGCTCAAGGTGCTGGCCGTGCGCGACTACCTGACGGGCGAGCGCACGGATGAACGGGGCGGCAAGACCGCACTGGACCTGCCCCACTCGAATGTGCTCTACTTCGAGTTGGAGGGCGGCGCTTGGGTCTGCATCCGACCGTCCGGTACGGAGCCAAAGATCAAGCTGTACGTGAACACGAACGCCGCGGAGATGGCCGGGGCGCAGGCGCTCAACGATGCGCTGCGCACGGCCAGCGAAGCGCTGATGAAGTGAGTTGCGCAGCAGGAGGGCGGCTTCGGCCGCCCTTTTTTGTCGCACCAACGCGAGGAGGCACACGATGGGCGAGGACAAGTACGCAGGCGACTACCGGGTCGTCAAGCACATCGATCCGGCGACCGGGAAGGAAGAGCGCCGCCTGGTCTACACGGGGGAATACTTCAGCTTGAATCTGGCGCCGAAGGAGAAGGCGCGCCGCTGCCTACTGCTGGCCGGCTGTGCGGCGCTGGGAATCTGCGGCTTTTTGATTGCCGGGCTGATCCAAAGCGCGGCAGCGCGCACGCTGCTGGTGTCCATGCCGCACATGTTCACGATGATCTCGCTGTTTTTCATCCTGGTGAGCGCTGTGCGCATCCTGCGCCTGAAGGAGCGCTTTACGCGCAAGGAGCGCGACAAGGCGCTGCACCGGGGCAGAAACGCCTGCCGGGTGCAGACGCTGCTTTCGGCGGTGGCGCTGCTGGGCGATCTGTTTCTGGTGGTGACCGGACGGGGCAGCGAGGTAGAAGGTCTGGCCTTGCTGGGCTACGCACTGGTGCGCCTGGCTGGCGCGCTGGCGCTGCTCGTATTGGGGGACGTCAGCGCGCCCCTGGCCGACGTAGGGCCCTGCGGAGGCGATGGATGCATGCGGCGCACTGACGCCGCCCAGGCCGGCGCGCTGTTTCGAGGCCGGACCGAGACGCCAATACGGGCTTTTTTGCAGGGGCACATGGGGCGTGCGTGGCAGAGCGAGGATGGCTGCTGCGCCCAGATCGTGACGGGCGATTTCTGCTGCTTTGCAGGGGACGCGCGTGCGGCTGGCGCGCGCGAGCTGGCGGCACACATGCCGGCAGACCATCCGTCGGATTCGCTGCTCATGCTTCCGCACGAGGGCGAATGGGATGCCTGCATCGCCGATGTGTGGGGCGGTCGTGCCCAGCGGATCCGGCGTTACCGGTTGGATGCGGACGCGCTGCGAGTGGACCGGCTGCCGCCCGCGGTCGCGCCTGCCGGATACCGCCTCGCGCCGTTGGACGGCCGGCTGTACCGCGCGGCACGCTCGCAGGCGTGGTCGAGGGACTTCGTGTCGCTCTTTGACGATGAGGAGGACTTCCGCGCGCGGGGGCTGGGCGTAGCCGCGCTTTGTGGGGATGAGCTGGTCGCCGCCGCGTCTTCCTACTTTATATATGACGGTGGCATTGAGATCCAGGTGCAGACGCGGAACGACCACCAGCGCAGAGGGCTTGCACGCTGCTGCAGCGCCGCGCTGATGGAGCAGTGTCTGCGCCGTGGCCTGGAGCCGCACTGGGATGCGGCCAATGAGGCCTCGCTTCGCCTGGCGCTGTGTCTGGGATACCGGGAGGCGGGCGCCTACGACGCGCTGGAGGTTGCCATGGCGGACGCAAAGAGCGGAAAATCCGAACATTAAAAAAATACAAAGCACAAAGATTCGATGAAATTTGTGTTTTTTTGCGGAAGACCCTTTACAAACGGCGAAATTTGCGGTACGATAACCCTGCTTCGTTTCCTAATCGAGAACATTAGAGGAGGCAATCATTCATGAAGAAGTTTGTGTCCCTGGCGCTGGCGCTGATGCTGTGCCTGCTGTCCGTAGGCGTGATGGCCGAGGGCGGCGTGCCGGTCGAGGAGCTGAAGGTCGGCTTCATCTTCATCGGCGATGAGAACGAAGGCTACACCGCCAACCACTACAACGGCGCGAAGGAAATGGCGGCTGCGCTGGGCTTGTCCGAGGATCAGCTGCTGATCAAGTGGGTCGTCCCGGAGAACGAGGAGTGCGAGGACGCCGCGTATGACCTGGCCGATCAGGGCTGCCAGATCATCTTCGGCAACAGCTTCGGCTTCGAGTCCTACATGATCAACGTCGCCAAGGAATACCCGGATGTCGAGTTCTGCCACGCCACCGGCACGCAGGCCTCCACGCTGGGCATGGCCAACTTCCATAACTTCTTCACCTCCGTGTATGAGTCCCGCTACGTCTCCGGTGTGGTCGCGGGCCTGAAGCTCAACGAGATGATCGCAAATGGCGTCATCACCGCGGATCAGGCGAAGATCGGCTATGTGGGCGCGTTCCCGTATGAAGAGGTCAAGTCCGGCTACACGGCGTTCTTCCTGGGCGCGCGCAGCGTGTGCCCCACGGCCACGATGGACGTGAAGTACACCAACTCCTGGGCGTCGTTTGACCTGGAGAAGGAAGCGGCTGAGGCGCTGATCGCGGGCGGCTGCGTGCTGATTTCCCAGCATGCCGACACCACCGGCGCGCCCACGGCGTGCGAAGAGGCGGGCGTGCCCGTCGTCGGCTACAACGTCTCCATGATCGCCACCGCGCCCACTCAGGCGCTGACCTCTGCGGCCGTGAACTGGGGCCCCTACTACACCTACGCGGTGCAGTGCATAATCGATGGGACCGAGATCGTGACCGACTGGTGCCATGGCTATGCCGACGGCGCGAACCAGATCACCGAGCTGAACGAGGCTGCCGTGGCCGAGGGCACCGCTGAGAAGGTCGCCGAGGTGGAGGCCGCGTTGATGGACGGCACGCTGCACGTGTTCGACTGCTCCACGTTCACCGTGGACGGCAAGACGCTGACCGAAGAGGACAGCGAGTACGTCTATGACGGCTACTTCCACGAGTCCGAGGTGCGCTCTGCCCCGTACTTCGGCTACGTCATCGACGGCATCACCGAGCTGACTGCGCAGTAATCCTGCAAGGTCTTGCGGCGGACGGCCTCAACGCCGTCCGCCCGTTTTGCGTTGCGACCCTATCACAGGAGGATTGCCCGTGGAAAAGAAGATCGCGGTCGAAATGCGCGGCGTCACCAAGCGGTTTGGCAGCGTGATCGCCAATGAAAATGTCTGCCTGGACGTGCGAAGGGGAGAGATTCTCTCCGTGCTCGGCGAAAACGGCAGCGGCAAGACGACGCTTATGAACATGCTTTCCGGCATCTACTTTCCGGATGAGGGACAGATCTTCATCGAGGACAGGCCGGTCACCATCCGCTCGCCGCGCGATGCATTCGAGCTGGGCATCGGCATGATCCATCAGCATTTCAAGCTGGTGGACGTATTCACGGCTGCGGAAAACATCGCGCTGGGCCTGCCGGGCCCCATGCGCCTGAGCCTGAACGAAGTGCGCCGCAAGATCATGGATCTGGCCAACAAGTACGGCTTTGAGATCGACGTCAACCAGAAGGTCTACGACATGTCCGTCTCGCAAAAGCAGACGGTCGAGATCCTCAAGGTGCTCTACCGCGGGGCAAAGATCCTCATCCTTGACGAACCGACCGCCGTGCTCACCCCGCAGGAGACGGAGCGGCTGTTCCGCATCCTGCGCAACATGCGCGAGGACGGCAAGGCCATCGTCATCATCACCCACAAGCTGGCTGAGGTGCTTGCCCTCTCCGACCGCGTCAGCGTGCTGCGCAAGGGACATTCCGTGGGGACCGTGCAGACCGCCGGCGCGACGGTACAGTCGCTCACGGAGCTGATGGTCGGCAAGCGGGTGACGCTTGACATCGAGCGCCCGGATCCCGTCCGACCCGAGCGGCGCCTGGACGTCAAGGACCTTACCTGCGTCAACGCCGAGGGCATCACCACGCTCGACCACGCCGCCTTTACCGCGCGCAGCGGCGAGATTCTGGGCATCGCGGGCGTGGCTGGCAGCGGCCAGAAGGAACTGCTGGAGGCCATCGCCGGCCTGCAGCCCACAACGGAGGGCAGCGTCACCTTCTATCCGAAGCAGGGCGATCCGGTCGACACCACGCACATGAATGCGGGCGCCATCGACAAGCTGGGCATCCGGCTGGCGTTTGTGCCGGAGGACCGCCTGGGCATGGGCCTGGTCGGCTCGATGGACATCACCGAGAACATGATGCTGCGCACCTACCGGGAGGGGCACTCCTTCCTGACGGATAAGCGCGGCCCGCGCAAACTGGCCGAGCGCATCGTGCAGCAGCTGGAGGTGGTCACCTCCGGGGTCTCGTCTCCGGTGCGGCGCATGTCCGGCGGCAACGTGCAGAAGGTGCTCGTCGGGCGCGAGATCGCCTCGGCGCCCAGCGTGCTGATGGTCGCCTATCCGGTGCGCGGGCTGGACATCAACTCGTCCTACACGATCTATCACCTGCTCAATGAGCAGAAGGTGAAGGGCTCCGCCGTCATCTGCGTGGGCGAGGATCTGGACGTGCTGCTGGCGCTGTGTGACCGCATCATGGTGCTGTGTGCAGGCAAGGTCACGGGCATCGTGGATGCGCGCACCGCCACCAAGGAGGAGATCGGCTTGCTCATGACCCATACCGAAGGCGTCATCGAGGAGGGAGAGGCAGGATGAATACCGCACGGGAGCCGTTGTTTCACATCGTCAAGCGCGACGGCGTGCCCTTTCCCAAGGCGCTGGCCATCCGGGCGGCCGCTGTGCTGCTCTCGCTGGTGGCCTGCGCGGGCGTGATCTTTGCGCTCACCGGCATGAACCCGCTGGAGGTCTACAGCGCCTATCTGAGCGGCGCAGTCGGCACCAACCGCCGCCTGTGGATGACCATCCGCGACAGCGCGACGCTGCTGCTCATCGCCCTGGCGATCACCCCGGCGTTCAAGATGCGCTTTTGGAACATCGGCGCCGAGGGCCAGGTGCTCGTCGGCGGCCTGGCCACGGCGGCCGTCATGATCTACGGCGGGGGCGCGATGCCCACCTGGCTGCTCTTCACGCTCATGGCGACGTGCAGCATGCTTGCCGGCATGGTCTGGGGCCTGATCCCCGCGGCGTTCAAGGCCAGGTACAACACCAATGAGACGCTCTTCACCCTGATGCTCAACTATGTGGGCATGCAGCTGGTGACGTTCAGCATCGTCTTTTGGGAAAATCCGGCCGGTTCCAACACCGTAGGCGTCATCCATCAGGCGACGGAGTACGGCTGGTTTCCGGACCTGTTCGGACAGAAGTATGGCCTCAACGTGTTGATCGTGCTGTCCATCACGGTGCTGATGTTCGTGTATCTGCGCTACAGCAAGCACGGCTATGAGATCGCCGTCGTGGGAGAGAGCGAGAACACCGCGCGCTATGCGGGCATCAACGTGAGCAAGATCATCCTGCGCACGATGGCGCTGTCCGGCGCGCTGTGCGGCCTGACAGGCTTCATCATCGTGTCCGGCTGCAGCCACACGATCTCCACCAGCACGGCCGGCGGGCGCGGCTTTACGGCGATCATCGTCAGCTGGCTGTCCAAGTTCAATCCCTTCACGATGATCCTCGTCTCGTTCTTCCTCGTGTTCATGGAAAAGGGCGCCATTCAGATCGCCTCGCAGTTCAACCTCAATGAGAACGCCTCAGACGTGCTGACGGGCATCATCCTCTTCTTCATCCTCGGATGCGAGTTCTTCATCAATTATGAGGTCAGCCTGCGCCGGCACGGCAGAAAGGAGATCAAGGGATGGGCACGATCCTGATCTTTATCCAGAACGCCATCGCGCAGGGCATCGGCATCCTCTATGGCGCGACGGGCGAAATCCTGACCGAGAAGAGCGGTAACCTCAATCTGGGCGTGCCGGGCATGATGTACATGGGCGGCATCGCGGGCCTGATCGGCGCGTTCCTCTATGAGAACGCCGTCGCCGAGCCTGTCGCGGCCGTGGGCATGCTGATCTCACTGCTGTGCGCCTTTGCCTGCGCGACGCTGGGCGGCCTGATCTACAGCGTATTGACGATCTCGCTGCGCGCCAATCAGAACGTGACGGGCCTGGCACTCACGACGTTCGGCGTGGGCTTTGGCAACTTCTTCGGCGGATCGCTCTCGCGTCTGGCCGGCGGCGTCGGCCAGATCTCCGTGGCCACGACGGCCAGCGCCTACCGTGCGACGATCCCCATCCTGGGTGAGATTCCGGTCGTGGGCGAAGTGCTGTTCTCCTATGGTTTCCTGACGTACCTGAGCATCGCAGCCGCGCTGGCGCTGAGCTATTTCCTGAACAAGACGCGACAGGGCCTGAACCTGCGCGCCGTCGGGGAAAACCCCGGCACAGCGGATGCTGCGGGCATCGACGTGACCCGCTATAAGTACCTGGCCACGTGCCTGGGCGGCGGCATCGCGGGCCTGGGCGGACTGTACTTTGTGATGGAGTACTCCGGCGGCACCTGGACGAACAACGGCTTTGGCGACCGTGGCTGGTTGGCTGTGGCGCTGGTGATCTTCGCGCAGTGGAAGCCGGTCAAGGCGATCTGGGGCTCCATCCTCTTTGGCGGGCTGTACATCCTGTACCTGTACATCGCGGGCCTGGGCCGCAGCATGCAGGAGATCTTTAAAATGCTGCCCTATGTCGTCACCATCGTCGTGCTGGTGCTGGCCTCCCTGCGCAAGCGGCGCGAAAATCAGCCGCCGCAGGGCTTGGGCGTCGCATATTTCCGAGAGGACAGATAAGGGAGGCAACGGATGATGGGCGATTCCGTTCTTACGTGGCTCTTTGAGACGAAGGCCGTGCGCGTGTGCCCGGAGGGCGCGCCGTTCTGGTATACGTCGGGCAAGCTGGGGCCCTTCTACATCAACACCCATTTCCTCTACGGCAGCCAGCAGGAGGCCGAGGCGCTGCTGGATACCATCGAGCAGGCCGCGGCAGGGGACAGGCTGCTCTTTGGGCGCACCGTGCTGCAGGCTGTGCGCGCGCAATATGCGAAAAATGAGATCTATCATGGCCTGATGGACCTGATGATCGAGCGGGCGCGCGGTATGGCGTTCGACTTCGTGTCCGGCGGAGAGCGGCGCGACTTCTTCTTCTCGCTGCTCATCGCCGACCGGTTGGGCAAGCCGCACGTGTCCATCTTCAAGGATCTGCAGACTGTCTGCGACGAGGCGGGCTTTGAAAGCGCCTGCCCGGCTTCGCAGGCGGGACTTGCAGGCAAGCGCGCGCTGCATGTGGCGGACCTGGTGACCGAGGCGTCCAGCTATGTGCGCGCGTGGATCCCGGCTGTAGAGGCGCTGGGCGCGAAGATCGGATGCAGCCTGGCCGTGGTGGATCGCGATCAGGGCGGGCGCGAAGTGCTGGCCGAGGCGGGCATCCCGCTGACGACGCTGGTGAAGATCGAGCCGTCGCTGTTTGAGACGGCTCGGGCGCTGGGCGTGGTGACGGACGAGCAGCTGGCGATGGTGCGCTCCTTCATGCAGGACCCCAACGGTTTCATGCATGCCTTCCTGAGCGCGCACCCGACGTTTTTGCAGGAGCAGATCGCGCTGGGCGGCAAGGCGAAGGAACGCGCGGAGCGCTGTATCGAAAAGGGATTTGACAGGCTGTGATGCCGAAGGCGGAGGGGACGTACCCTTCCGCCTTTTTTGCTGCGAGGGGAGGAAGACGCTGTGCTGACGCTGCGCTACCGTCTGCGCCCGCAGGATGAGGCGCTGACGCTGCGCGCCGTGGCCCGCGAGCGCGTGGGCATGTCCTCTGCGCAGCTGCGCGAGCTGAGGGGACAGGCGCTGCTGGATGGACGGAAGACATACCTGAACCAGCGGGGGCGGGCCGGCGCGCTGCTCGAACTGCCGCTTTCGCGGGAAATATCGAGCGTCGAGCCGATGCCAGGTCAAGTGCGCGTGCTGTGGGAGGACGAGGCGCTGCTGGCAGTCTGCAAGCCCTCGGGCATTGAAAGCCATCCGCACCGGGGTGCGCTGTCGATCCTGAACTACGCCCTCTTTTACGCGCGGCAAAACGAACCGTCGGTCTGTCTGCATCCGGCGCACCGGCTGGACGCGGGAACGGAGGGCATCCTGCTTTTGGCCAAGCACGGCTGTGTGCAGGCGATGCTGATGCGCACGATGCGCGAAGGCGGCTTCTATAAGGAATACGTCGGCGTCGTGCGCGGGCGGCCGGATGCGCCGTCGGGCACGATCCGCCTGCCCATCGCCCATGACCCGGCGCGCGGTCCCGCGCGCTTTGTCGATCCATCCGGCCGGGACGCGTGGACGGATTATGAGACGCTCTCTACAGACGGAGGGGAGAGTGTGCTGCGCTTCATGCTCCACACCGGCAGGACACATCAGATCCGCGTGCACATGGCGGCGGTGGGACATCCATTGCTCGGAGACGCGCTCTACGGCGGCGGTACGGGAGGTTACCGGCTGTGCGCGTCGCGGCTGACCTTTCCGCATCCGCTGACGGGGGAGACGATCGACCTGCAGGTCCGTCCATCCTGGCCGACATCCGTGGAATGATTTGGAAAGAGGGCTCCAAAGCCCTTTTTTTCATGGCTGCGCATGCGTTTTCCATGCATTGCCAGCATTAAACGTGCAATAAACGGCGCGTGGTTCGCGTTTGGATGGGTGAAAGGCGAGCGGACACGACCCCCGCCCGCCGGAAAATAAGGAGGAGGTTATCCCCATGCTTACGAAATCATTCAAGTCCGGGTCGTACAAAAGATGCGCGATGATCCTGGTACTCTGCTTCCTGTGTGTGCTTCCGCTGGCGGCGATGGCGGGCGAGTCCGCGATCGTCAAGGGCGGCGCGCTGAATCTGCGCGCGGAAGCGAGCCTGGACGCGCAGGTGATCGGTCAGTACCCGACGGGCACCTGGGTCGAGATCCTGACCCGCGGCGACACCTGGCACTACGTGCAGGTCGGCGACAAGACCGGCTACATGATGGCCAAGTATCTGTCCAGCGGCAACGACAGCGTGATCGCCACCGCGACGGTCAACACCAACTCGCGTGGCCTGAACCTGCGCGCGCAGCCCAGCGACAGCGCCGCCATCATCACCTCGTACCCGAAGGGCACGAAGGTGGAGGTGCTGCAGAAGGGCACGGCGTGGCACCGCGTCTCGATTGACGGCAATGTGGGCTACATGTCCGCGCAGTGGCTGAGCTTCGGCGGTTCTTCCGGCGGCTCTTCCGGCGGCTCCGGCAGCTCGTCCGTAGAGGCCTATGGCGTGGTCAACAACCCGCGCGACACGCAGGTGCTGATGCTGCGCGAGAAGCCCTCGCAGGACAGCCGTGTGCTGGCCTACTACAAGAACGGCACGCAGGTGCAGATCCTCAAGAAGGGCTCGACCTGGCACGAGGTGAAGGTGAACGGCATCCATGGCTACATGATGGCCAAGTATGTGAAGATCACCTCTTCCTCCTCGTCCACGACCGCGACCCTGTACAACCCCAACGGCAACTCCATCGTCAACTTCCGCGAAGGCCCGAGCCTGAACGCGGCCGTGGTGACGACCTACAAGGTCGGCACGAAGGTGACGGTGCTTGACAAGGGGATCGACTGGTGCTACGTCGACATCAACGGTCGCACCGGTTATGTGAGCACGCACTTCCTGCGCTTCTGAGATCGGACCGCAAAAAGGCCGCCGGACTTCCGGCGGCCATTCGGCGTTTTGGCGCAAACCCTCGCCGCCGCCTGTTTCCACGGCGGATCGGGCGCGCGTCAGACATGCTGCGCCATGGGAAGCCGACGGAGCAGTCTGCGCAAGAAGTAGAGCAGCGCACAGTTGATGGGATAGCACAGCGCGTTTTTCATCAGGCGCAGTGGCAAGAGGGCCAGCATCGCGCCGCCGCCGGTCACGGAAAGCCAAAGCGTGTTGAGCAGCACATGGCACAGCAGATCGACGATCAGCTGCGCGGCGAGCACGTGCCACAGCCGCACCTCGCGCCGGTAGAAGAACAGGCCGTAGACCAGGCCGACCAGCATGGCGCTGAGCGTATAGCCGGGAAAGTATGGGCCTGCGGGAAATAGAAAACAGGCGAGCACATCGGCCAGGGCGCCGTGGACGAGCGCGACGACCGGGCCGAACAACGTCGCCGTCGCCGCGATGGTGAGAAAGCCGAATGTGACGCGCACATTCGCCGTCACGTAGACCGCGACGGACGAGAGCGCCAACTGCATGGCGATCAGAATGCCCGTCAGGGCCAGGGTCTGCGTGCGCCGCAGCGCCGCAGCGGAGCGTTGAAAGGAAACACAAAGGGGCAAATGCTGCATGAAAACGCACCTCCTGCCAATCGACGAGGACGGATTCGCAGAGGTGCCCGAAACAGAAGGGCAGTCGGGGGCGGCCAGGCACCGCGAAGCGCAGGACTTCTTCGTCCCATGGTATTCCCTTACATGGGCACTTGACGCGCACGGGCCGCAATCGCCGGGGGCGATCCCTGCCATCTGACGAATCTCGAGGGGACGCCCCTATTATAAGCGGGGGCGCGGGGAAAAGCAAGGGCCTGCGGTAAACTTGTCAGGTCTCCATGGCGCGCAGGTAGACCAGCGCGGCGCGGTAGCGCTCCATGCGCTGCGCGTCGCGCTCCGTCACGCACGGCAGGCGCGTCACATCCATGTTGTGCGCGAGATCGGCCAGTTTGACCGCGCGGGCATCGGGATTGGACGCCAGGCGCGCCACATAGTCCGCATAGGGCATGGCAGGATCGTGCGTGAGCAGCGCGACAGCCTCGACCACGCGGTCTGGAAACCCTTCGCGCCGCAGGTCTTGAAGCGTATACGGCGTGTTCTCAATCACATCGTGCAGCAGCGCCACGACGGTCGTCGTCTCGCTGCGCATCTGCTCGGCCAGGTGCAGCGGATGAAACACGTAGGGCACGCCGTCCGATTCGGTCTGGCCATGATGCGCCGCATAGGCCAGGGACATGGCCTTGCGCGTCAGCGGGGTGTAGATCATGCGATTCCCTCCTCTGTGAATATCAGGGACGCGCTGACGGCTCGGCCTGCGCGCAAGGCAGGCCTGAATCGTAGCTCATGGAGCCGAGCGTTTGGGCGAGCGCAGCCTCGTCGATACCGTCCGCATAAAATGCGCGTGCGGCGCTGACGAATGTAAGCGCGCGCGACTTGGCGGCCTGCAGCAGCTCCGGAACGCTCTCATGGCGTTCGCCCGGGGCAAAGGGGCTCTGCCACGGCGCGTGCGCGGCATTGGTCAGGTCGCCCTGGGGGAGGCGCACAGGCACCATGTGCGCGTGCAGCGCCCTTTGCAGCCCAAGCGGCCAGGCCAGGGCCCCCAACATCGCATATTTGACGCCCGTCGGGCTGTATAGAATGCGCGCGAGCCGCACGCTGTCGTTCAGCACGTGCTCGAACAGGCGCTCTTTTACAGACCTCTGGTCTGTATAGGTCTCGCGCACGGCATGGCACAGCAGCTGAGCGATCTGGGCGCGCTGCGGCTGCGACAGCGCCGCGATGCCAGCCATATGGCGCGGCGTGCCCACGCGATGCCCCTCCTCGAGATAGAGCCATTGGTCGAGCGCGTGTTCGTAGGCACAGTGCAGCGTACTGGACGGGCGTCCCTGCGGCGTGCTCGTGCGCGCATAGACGAAGGGATGAAACGTCGTGTCCGTCGCATAGTGCGTCAGAAATCCCAAAGCGTAGTCTCGCTGCACGGACGTACGCGCGCCGCGCAGGAGCGCCAGCAGGAACGCACCGGTGCGCTCTTTGTGCATGCGCGAAGCCAACGCAAAGGGGCTGCACACGCCCCGCTGCCGGTGCAGGCAAAAGAAAAGGGGATCAGGGCCTTCGGCACCAGCCAGCGCAGCGGGGGAGGAGCCGAGCGCCGCGCGCGCGACAGCTTGATGCAGGTACGATGCGGGCATACAGGGCCTCCTTGATGACGGAAAACCGGAATGGTTGAAAAGAGGTTCGCTTTGCTTGACAGGTTTTCCTGCCCGTGCTATAAAAAGAAGGAAAACGGGAGGGATGCCGCAATGCCGGACGAATACCGCGCGCTGCTGATGCGGATGATGCGCGTCAATCGCATGTGCTTTCTGTTTTCATATGCACACCTGGAGGAACTGGGCCTGTACCCTGGTCAGCCACAGATGCTCATGACCCTCTCGGGGCACGACGGCATCAGCCAGCGAGAGCTGGCTCAGGCGATGTCCATCAAGCCGGCAACGCTGACGGTGATGCTGCGGCGCATGGCGGGCAAGGGCCTTGTGCGCCGTGCGGCGGACGCGCGCGATCAGCGCGTGACCCGTCTGTACCTGACGCAGGAGGGACGGGAGACGGCGCGCCTGCTCGAGGAGACGGTCGAACGCATGGGGCGGGAAATCTTCGGCATCCTTGCGCCTGCTGAGCGCGCGCAGCTTTCGGCCATGCTCGCACGCGTAGCCGATGCCGCGCAGGCCCGGCTGTCGGGCGAAGAGGGCCGGATGGAAGAGTAGGCTGCACCGACGGCGGCTCCGGTACGGCCGGATGCGGCCCGAAGCCCCCTTTGAATGGCATAAGTGCATGTTGAGCTGGCTTTTCCTGCAAAAATGCGTAAAAAATGCAAAAAACACTTGATTCACGCGCCGGGGAACGGTATAATAAACGACATGGACGACGGCATGAGCTGTTTGTCTCCATGGAGTGGTTGCGGCGGGCGCTCTGAGAGCGCCCCGTTTGCGATCAAGAAGGATTTGTAGGAGGAGATCGGTCATGAAAAAACTCACTGCAATCGCGCTGTGCCTGGCCATGTTGCTGATGGGCGTTTCCGCCTTCGCCGAGGATGCGGGCACGATCAACATCGCGCTGATCGCCAATACGACGGGCGACTATGCGCAGTACGGCATTCCCGTGCGCAATGGCGCGATGCTGTACATCGACCAGCTCAATGCGGCCGGCGGCATCAACGGCAAGCAGATTCAGGTCTTTGAGTACGACGACAAGGCGGACGGCATTGAGACCGTCAATGCGTTCAACCTCGCGCTGGAGAACAACATCAGCGCAGTCATCGGCTCGGTGCTGACGGGTGCGACCATCGCGCTGGCGGATGCGACCTACGAGGTCAACGTGCCGCAGATCACCGCGTCCGCGACCGCCGCGGGCGTGACGGTCATCGATCCGGAGGATCCGGAGAGCGAAGTGCGCACGAACGTCTTCCGCTCCTGCTTCATCGACCCGTTCCAGGGCGAGAAGATGGCCGACTATGCGGTCAACAAGATGGGCGCCAAGACAGCGGCCGTGCTCTTTGAGACCGGCAGTGATTACTCCGAGGGCCTGAAGGACGCGTTTGTCGCCAAGGCTGAGGAGCTTGGCCTTGAGATCGTGGCCACCGAGGCCTTCGCTACGGGCGATCGTGACTACCGCGCGCAGATGACCAACATCGCCGCGCAGAACCCCGACGTCGTCTTCTGCCCGATCTACTACGGCGAGGCCGGCCTGGCCATCACGCAGGCGCGCCAGGTGGGCATCACCGCCACGTTCCTGGGCGGCGACGGCTTCGGCGGCATCAAGGACTACGCCACCGCCGAGGATCTGGAGGGCAGCGTCTACTGCTCCGGCTACGCCCCGGGCACCGAGTCCGTCGCGCAGTTTGAGGCGGACTACGAGGCCACCTATGGCGAACCCGTGCCGAACATGTTCGCCCCGCTCGCATATGACGCCGCGATGCTGATGTGCCAGGCGCTCAAGGCCGCCGAGGATGCGGGTCTGAGCGCCGGCACGCCGGAGTACCATCAGGCTGTCATCGACGCGCTGAAGGCCAGCGACGGCGTGGAGGGCATCACCGGTACCTACACGTTCGATGAGTTCAACAACCCGATCAAGTCCGCGGCCATCATTCAGCTGCAGGGCGGCGCGGAGAACTTCCTCGAGATGTACTAAGCCCCAATCCTGACCGCACAAGCGGGGGGAACGTTTCCCCCCGCGCTTGTCTTTATATGTGCGGGAAGAGCCACGCAAGGAAAGGACGTGACGCACGGATGTCCCTCGTTATCGCCCAGATCATCAACGGCCTGCAGTCCGGCTCCATCTACGCGCTGGTCGCGCTGGGGTACAGCATGGTGTACGGCATCATCCTGCTGCTCAACTTCGCCCACGGCGACATCATCATGGCCGGCGCGTACATGACGTTCTATGCGATCACCAGCTTTCACCTGCACCCGCTGCTGTCCGTGGTGCTGGCGGTCGCGGTCAGCACGCTGCTGGGCGTCGTCATCGAAAAGGTCGCGTACACGCCGCTGCGCAGCGCGCCGCGCCTGTCGCTGCTCATCACGGCCATCGGCGTCTCGTTCCTGCTGGAAAACGGCGCGCAACTGCTCTTCGGCGCCGATACGAAGAGCATGGACATCATGGTCAGCGGCAATCTGACGCTGGGCAGCGTGAACATCAGCCTGGCCGCGCTGATCACCATCGTGGTCTCCGTTGTGGCCATGATCGCGCTGACGTTCCTCGTGCAGCGCACCAAGCTGGGCAAGGCCATGCGCGCCGTCTCCGAGGACATGGGCGCGGCGCAGCTGATGGGCATCAACCTCAACCGGACGATCTCCTTCACGTTTGCGGTCGGCTCCGCGCTGGCGGGCATCGGCTCGGTGCTCTACCTGTGCGCCTACCCACAGGCCAGCCCCACGATGGGCTCGATGCTCGGCCTCAAGGCGTTCGTCGCCGCGGTGCTGGGCGGCATCGGCTCCATCCCCGGCGCGATGATCGGCGGCTTCGCCATCGGTCTGGCCGAGGCGCTCGTCTCGGCGGCCGGCCTGTCGGTATGGAAGGACGGCGTGGTCTTCGCGATCCTGATCGTGGTGCTGCTGGTCAAGCCGACCGGCATCCTGGGCCATCCCATGACGGAAAAGGTGTAAGGAGGTGCGCGACGTGAACAGCAAACGGATCCCCATGCCCGCGCGCTACCTGATCAACCTGCTGCTGACGGTGCTGCTGTGGGCCGCGCTCTTTTCGCAGATCGAAAACGGCAACATCTCCCGTTACTGGTCGGGCATCCTGGTGACGGTGGGCATCAACATCATCCTGGCCGTGTCGCTGAACATGGCCACGGGCTACCTGGGCCAGCTGCCGCTGGGCCACGCGGGCTTCATGGCGGTAGGCGCGTATACGGGCGGCATCTTCATGAAGGCCACGCCCCTGGCCGATCTGCTCAAGGCCGGCGACACGATGGGCTGCCTGCCCTACATCCTCGTGGCGCTGCTGATCTCCGGCCTGATGGCCGGCCTGTTCGGACTCATCATCGGCATCCCCGCGCTGCGCCTCAAGGGCGACTACCTGGCCATCATCACGCTGGGCTTTGGCGAGATCATCCGCGTGGTGCTGACCAACATCGACTCGGTGCTGGGCTTCAAGTTCACCTACGGCGCGTCCGGCCTCAAGCGCATCCCCAAGATCGCGGACTTCACGCTCGTGTTCGTGTGCGTCGCGCTGACGTGCCTGATCATCCACATGCTCATGAAGTCGCGCCACGGCCGCGCGATCCTGTCCATTCGCGAAAACGAGATCGCCGCCGAGGCCTGCGGCGTGCACACTACCTATTATAAGGTCATGGCCTTTGTCATGAGCGCGTTCTTCGCGGGCGTGGCCGGCTGCCTGTACGCGGGCTATCTGGGCTCGCTGTACCCCTCGACGTTCAAGTTCATGAAGTCCATCGAGATCCTCGTGCTCGTCGTGCTGGGCGGCATGGGCTCCATGCTCGGCTCGATCCTCTCCGCCACGGTGCTGACCGTGCTGCCGGAGCTGCTGCGCGGCGTGGCCGAGTACCGCATGGTCGCCTATTCGCTGCTGCTGGTGCTCATGATGATCTTCCGGCCCAAGGGACTGCTGGGCACGTATGACTTCTCGATGTCCCGCGTGCTGGAGCGCATCCTGAACGGCGCGAAGAAGGGCAAGGAGGTGGCCAAATGAGCTATCGGCGCATTCCGGTGCCCAAGCTGGTGCCGGTTCCGAACCCCAACATCATCCCCGAGCGGGATGTGGGCAAGGCGCCCATCCTGGAGTGCCGTCACCTGGGCATCGAGTTCGGCGGCCTGACGGCGGTGGACGACTTCAACATGGCCATCGGCCGCACGGAGATCGCCGGCCTGATCGGCCCCAACGGCGCGGGCAAGACGACGGTGTTCAACCTGCTGACGAAGGTGTACCAGCCCACGCGCGGCACGATTCTGCTCGACGGACGCGACACCGCCGGCATGAACACCGTGCAGGTCAACCGCGCGGGCATCGCGCGCACGTTCCAGAACATCCGTCTGTTCAAGAGCCTGACGGTGCTGGACAACGTGCTCATCGGCATGCACAACGACATCCAGTACAACCTGCCCACCGCCATCCTGCGCCTGCCGCGCTACTGGAAGGAGGAAAAGCGCGCCCGGGAGCGCGCGCTGGAGCTGCTGTCGATCTTTGACATGCAGGACCTGGCCGATCATGAGGCCGGCAGCCTGCCCTACGGCGCGCAGCGCCGCCTGGAGATCGTGCGCGCGCTGGGCACCAAGCCCAAGCTGCTGCTGCTCGACGAGCCAGCCGCGGGCATGAACCCCTCGGAGACGAGCGAGCTGATGGACAACATCGTCAAGATCCGCGACACGTTCCAGATCGCCATCATGCTCATCGAGCACGACATGAACCTGGTCATGGGCATCTGCGAGGGCATCGGCGTGCTCAACTTTGGCCAGATCATCGCCAAGGGCACGGCCGAGGACATCCAGAACAACCCGGAGGTCATCAAGGCCTACCTGGGCAGCGCGAAGGAGGGATGACGCCATGATGCTCAAGGTCGACAACCTCAACGTCTACTACGGCGCCATTCACGCGATCAAGGACGTCTCCTTCGAGGTGCGAGAGGGCGAGATCGTCACGCTGATCGGCGCCAACGGCGCGGGCAAGTCCACCATCCTCAAGACGGTGTCGGGCCTGCTGCACAGCAAGGGCGGCTCCATCGAGTTCATGGGCGAGCAGATCGGCGGCATCCCGCCGCACAAGGTCGTCGCCAAGGGCCTGGCGCAGGTGCCGGAGGGACGGCGCGTCTTCACGCAGATGACCGTCGAGGAGAACCTGGAGATGGGCGGCTACATCCAGCCGGGCAACCAGATCGAGGCGGGCCTGCAGGACGTGTACAAGCGCTTTCCCCGCCTGCAGGAGCGCCGCCGCCAGACCGCCGGCACGCTCTCCGGCGGCGAGCAGCAGATGCTGGCCATGGGCCGGGCGATGATGTCCCGCCCCAAGCTGCTGATGCTCGACGAACCGTCGATGGGCCTGTCGCCCATCCTCGTAGAGCAGGTGTTTGACATCATCAAGGAACTGCACAAGGCCGGCGTGACCATCCTGCTGGTCGAGCAGAACGCGCGCATGGCGCTGTCCGTCGCCGACCGCGGCTACGTGTTGGAGACGGGCCGCATCACCCTCAGCGGCCCTGGCAGGGAGCTGCTCAACGACGAGGGCGTCAAGAAGGCCTATCTTGGCGGCTGACATGCAAGGCCGGGCTCATGGCCCGGCTTTTTGTTCCCCGTTGGGATTGACTTGGAGCGCGCTCCATGTGCTATAATGATGCCAATTTGATGCATACAACAAGGGGGCATTACCATGGGATACCTGGGCGAGAACATTCCCAAGCTGGGCTTTGGCCTGATGCGCCTGCCGATGAAGGGGGAAGAGGTCGACATCGAGCAGACGAAGCAGATGGTCGATCTGTTCCTGGAAAAGGGATTCACCTACTTTGACACGGCCTTCGGCTATCTGGGCGGCAAGTCCGAACTGGCGGCCGGCGAGGCGCTGGTCAAGCGCTATCCGCGCGAGCGCTTCCAGCTGGCGACGAAACTGCCTGCGTGGGCCGGCCCCAAGACCGCCGAAGAGGCGAAGGCGATGCTCTTCACCTCGCTGGAGCGCACGGGCGCGGGCTACTTTGACTTCTACCTGCTGCACAACCTGGGCGGTCCGCGCACGGAGTACTTCGACCGGTTCGGCATCTGGGACTTCCTCGCCGAGCAGAAGCGCAAGGGACTCATCCGCCACCTGGGCTTCTCGTTCCACGACACTGCCGACGTGTTGGAGGGCATCCTCACCAAGCACCCGGATATGGAATTCGTGCAGCTGCAGATCAACTACGCGGACTGGGAGAGCGAGTCCGTTCAGTCCCGCAAGTGCTACGAGGTCGCGCGCCGTCACGGCAAGCCCGTGATCATCATGGAGCCGGTCAAGGGCGGCTCGCTGGCGAACCTGCCCGACGCCGTCGCGAAGGAGCTGCGTGCGCAGGACCCGAACGCGTCGCTGTCCTCCTGGGCGATTCGCTACGCTGCGTCG
The DNA here is from genome assembly GCA_944349855.1 of uncultured Eubacteriales bacterium. GTDB lineage: Bacteria > Bacillota > Clostridia > Christensenellales > Aristaeellaceae > Beduinella. The sequence goes on from CALVNS010000004.1 coordinate 83,427, forward strand.
CTGGAGGGGCTGGTCACGGTGCTCAGCGGCATGTCCACCCTGCAGCAGATGCAGGACAATGTTTCGTTCATGGAGCACTTCAAGCCGCTGGACGAGGCGGAGCGCGCCGCCATCGCCCGCGCACAGCGTGCACTGGCCGAGAGCCCGCGCGTGCCCTGCACGGACTGCAAGTACTGCACGAAGGGCTGTCCGCAGCACATCGCCATCCCCGGCGTGTTCAAGGCGATGAACACGCGCCTCGTCTACGGCAACGTGGCGGGCGCGCAGGGCAGCTACGAGTGGGAGACGCGCGAGGGCGGCAAGGCTTCGGACTGCATCGCTTGCGGACAGTGCGAGAGCGTGTGCCCGCAGCACATCGAGATCATCTCCGAGCTCAAGCGCGCGGCGGAGTGGTTCAAGTAAGAAATTCTCCATTCAAATGTACGGCCGCCCGGACAACCGGGCGGCCGCTGCATCAGCGCTCCATCTCGTCCATCGCCGCCAGAAAGGCCTCGGCCTGCGTTCGCTCCAGTCCCGAACGATAGGCGGCATACTGCGCAAGCGCCTCTTCGCCGCTCCATACCACGTGCCATCCCAGCCGCTCTCGAGCCGGCCGGTCGCAGAGCATCTGCGGATGCGTGCCAAGCGGCAGGGCATCCTCCGTGATATCTGATGCACTGCCAAGCGCCTGGCGCAGCGCGCGTGCCGCACCCCGGCGAGAGAGCACGCACTGCGCGGGCGCGGAGAAGTTCCACGCGCCGGCGTACGCATCGCCGTGACGCAGCACCATCGCCGCTGCCATCAGTGCGCCCGCGTAGGCATCCAACGGGTGCATGAAGACCGCCGCGCATCCGCCGCCGACAACGTGCAGCGGTGCGCCGGCGCGCAGCGTGCGCGCCCACTCGTCCAGCGGGCCGCCCGACGCGCCGTAGAGCAGCGGCAGATGCCGCGCGCACACGGCGCTCACCGGATCGCCCAACAGTCCCCGGCTGGCCGCAAGGAGCACCTGCTGCACGAGGCTCTCGCACAGGCCGTCGACGCTGAGCCCGCCCGTCGCGTCCTCCTGATCGGGCGGAAAGGCCGGCGGCGCGGCGCTGTACACCCATACATCCGAACAGCGAACGATCAGGCGCACGCCTGCCTCGCGTGCCTCGCCCACGAGCGTCTGCGCACAGCGCACCCATTCGGCCATGTCCAGGCGCTTGTCGCGCGGCGGCCGTGATGCCCATACGATCGCCTGCGGGCGCTCGCGCGCGAGCGCAGCACACACATCGACGGGGTCCAGCAGCGCGGAGCCGGGCTCCTGCGCTGTGCGCGCGCCCAGTACGTCCAGCAGCGCACGCATCCACAGGGCGGGTTGGTCGTCCCCGCCGATTACCAGGGCCCGAAGGCCGCAAAACGTCTCCTCCAGCACAGATCGCATCCCGATCCCTCCCGCAGAGGCTATGCGCTCGCCGGTGGAAAGATGCAAATGCGCTGACCCGCGCGGAATGCAAGTTGGCAGGGGGGACGCAATGTGTTATAATATCCACCAGAACGTACTGGGAGGCTGAATCCATGAAGCGATTCCTGTGCCTTATGCTGACGGCCCTGATGCTGGCCGGCACGGCGCACGCGCAAGCGATGACGATGATGGGCTTTGACGACACGAGCGGGCGGGACTGGACGGCCAACGCGTTCTTTACGCGCATGGCGGAGCGCACCGGCGTATCCTTTGACCTGCGTCAGTACGACGATCGCGACGAGTACGAGGCCGCGCTGCAAAACCTCTCCGCCGACATGCCCGACGTGCTCTTCCGCGCGACGTTGACGCCCGCGCAGGAGCGCGACCTGCTCGACGACGGCACGCTGATCGACCTGGCGCCGCTGTTGGAGGAGAACGCGCCGAACCTGACGGCGCTGCTTGAGGCGAACCCCGCATGGCGTGAGGAGATCACCCTGCCGGACGGACGCATTGCCGCCCTGCCGATGCTCACCGCGCGCGAGCGCCAGGTGGGGCTGTGGATCAATGCGGACTGGCTTTCGACGCTGGGCGTGGCGATGCCTACGACGCCGGAAGAGCTGCGCGCCGCGCTGGAGGCCATTCGCGACGGCGATCCCAACCGCAACGGACAGGCGGACGAGATCCCGCTGGATATGACGGGCACGTGGTCGATGAAGTGGCTGCTGCCGCTCTTTGGCATCAACGCGGACGACTACAACCTGACCCGTGTGGACGGACAGGTCGTCTTTGCACCGACGCTGGACGCCTACCGCGACTTTGTGGAATACCTGAGCGAGCTGTATGCCGCCGGATTGCTGCGCAAGGATGCGTTCACGGGATTGAATGCGATGCAGGCGCTGGAGGCCTCGTCGGAAGACAGTTCGAATAAGACGGTCGTGTCCGGGTGCTTTGTGTCGCTTGCGCCCTACGCGACGGTCGGCATTGAGGCAAACAGCGCCTATCAGGTGATCGTACCCGCCTCCGGCATGTGGCGTGACCTGCTGGGCAGCGTGGCGCGCGGCGCGTTCGCCGTGACGAGCGCCTGCGAGGACCCGGCCGCTGCGCTGCGCTGGGTCGACTACCTCTATACGCAGGAGGGCGGCATCCTCGCCACGGCGGGTGTCGAGGGCGAGGACTACGTCACCGGCGAGGCCGGCTGGACGTGGCAGGTGGACAATTACCGCACGATCGACATGCTCAACACGCAGTCGCTCATGGCGACCTCCGGCGCGATCCCGACGCCGGGCCTGACGCCGGACGACTTCCTCGACCAGGTCGACAGCGCAGTCGATCGGTACAACCGCGCGCAGAGCGAACGGCTGCGCGAGATCGCTGCGCTGCCCGTGGCGCACTGCTATCTGACGGCGGAGCAGGAAGCCGAGGTCGCGCGGCTGCAGAGCCGGCTTGGCGTGGCCGTAGACCTGGCCATCGGCCGCTTTGCGACGGGCGAGACGGAGCTGACGGATGAGACCTGGTCGGCGTTCGTGCAGAGCGTGCAGGCTGACGGGGAGTCGCTGGCCGCCATCTTCCAGGCGGCGCTGGATGCGAAGGACTGACCGCCGTTCGGCACAGACCCTATAAACGAGGGGGCGCCGTCCGCATGCGCGGACGGCGCCCCTTTGCGCGCGCACGCGGTTGAAAAGCGCATGTGGATATGGTATGATGGTCCCATGGAAGACGGGCCTGCGGGCCCAACGAACGAAAGGCGGTGCACATATGGACAACTCGATGCCTGCGCTGGTCAAAGCACAGGCAGGCCCGGGACTGGAACTGCGCAGGGTCCCCATCCCCAGCCTCGGCCCCAACGACGTGAAGATCAAGATCCACTATACCTCCATCTGCGGAACGGATCTGCACATCTATAATTGGGACAAGTGGTCGCAGGAGACGATCAAGCCGCCGATGACCATCGGCCATGAATTCGTGGGTGAGATCGCAGAACTGGGCAGCAATGTGCGCGGGTATCAGATCGGCGATATCGTCTCCGGCGAGGGACACATCGTCTGCGGCCACTGCCGCAACTGCAAGGGCGGCAAGCGTCACCTGTGCAAGGAGACGCAGGGCGTGGGCGTCAACCGCGACGGCGCGTTTGCGCAGTACCTCGTCATTCCGGATACGAACGTCATCAAGTGCGAGCCGGGCATCCCCGAGGAGCTGTGCTCGTCGTTTGACCCGCTGGGCAACGCCGTGCACACGGCCCTCACGTACGACCTGATCGGCGAGGACGTGCTGATCACCGGTGCGGGGCCCATCGGCATCATGGCCGCGGCGATCTGCTGCCACGTCGGCGCGCGCCATGTGGTCATTACGGACATGAACGACTACCGCCTGAATCTGGCGCGCAGCCTCTGCCCGTGCCACACGGTCAACGTCAAGCGGGAGCGCCTGGAGGACAAGATGCACGAGCTGGGCATCTCCGAAGGGTTTGACGTCGGCCTGGAGATGTCGGGCAGCGGCGCGGCGTTCAACAGCATGATCGACAACATGTACAACGGCGGGCACATCGCGGTGCTGGGCATCCAGGGCGGCGATACGGTCGTCCCGTGGAACAAGATCGTCTGGAACTGCCTGGAGATCCGCGGCATCTACGGCCGGCAGATGTTCGAGACCTGGTACAAGATGATGGCCATGCTCTGCAGCGGCCTGAAGATCGACGGCATCATCACGCACCGGTTCGGCTATGAGGACTTCGAGAAGGGCTTTGCAGTCATGAACAGCGGCCAGTGTGGCAAGGTCGTGCTCGACTGGCGCCACGCCAAGTGACGGAAAGGAAGCGCAGCATGAGAAAGACGGGATTGGACCTGTACCGCCAGGCGGTCGAACAGAGCCGGGCGGACGGCACCTATAAGGACGAGCGCGTCATCACGACGCCCCAGAGCAGCCGCATCGACACGACGAAGGCGAAGGGCGTGCTCAACATGTGCGCCAACAACTATCTGGGCCTGTCGGATAACCCGGAGATCATCCGCGCGGCCAAGGAGAGCTACGACGTATGGGGCTATGGACTGTCCTCCGTGCGCTTCATCTGCGGCACGCAGGGCGTGCACAAGCAGCTTGAGCGCAAGATTTCGGAGTTTCTGGGCATGGACGACACGATCCTCTATTCGTCCTGCTTCGACGCCAACGGCGGCCTGTTTGAGACGCTGCTGGGCCCCGAGGATGCGGTCATCTCCGACGCGCTCAACCATGCCAGCATCATTGACGGCGTGCGGCTTTGCAAGGCCAGGCGCTATCGCTACCAGAACAACGACATGGCCGATCTGGAGCGTTGCCTGAAGGAGGCACAGGCGTCCGGCGCGCGGGTCAAGCTGATCGCGACGGACGGCGTATTCTCCATGGACGGCATCGTGGCCAACCTGCAGGGCATCTGCGAGCTGGGCGAGCGCTACGACGCGCTGGTCATGGTCGACGACAGCCATGCCGTGGGCTTCATGGGCGCACACGGACGCGGCACGCCGGAGCACTGCGGCGTCATGGACCGGGTGGACATCATCACCGGCACGCTGGGCAAGGCGCTGGGCGGCGCGTCAGGCGGCTACACGAGCGCACGGCAGGAGATCGTCGATCTGCTGCGCCAGAAGAGCCGGCCATACCTGTTCTCCAATACGCTCGCGCCGTCGATCGCGTGTGGCGCGCTGCGCACGTTCGAGATGCTGCAGGAGAGCACCGCGCTGCGCGACCGCGTGCACGAAAACACGCGCTATTTCCGCGAAAAGATCCGCGATGTTGGGTTTGATATCGTGCAGAGCGATCACCCGATCGTCGCCGTCATGCTCTATGATGCCAAGGTCGCCACGGCCTTTGCCGCGCGCATGCTTGAGCTGGGCGTGTACGTGATCGGCTTCAGCTATCCCGTGGTGCCGCAGGGCAAGGCGCGCATCCGCGTGCAGGTCTCCGCCGTACACACGAAGGAAGACCTCGACTTTGCGGTGGCATGCTTTGCACAGGTCAAAAAAGAGATGGACCTGTGAGATGCGGGGCGACGGACACATGGCAAAACGGGCGGGCGCCGGAACTTCCGGCGCCCGCCGCATAATCCTGCGGCCTGCCACATATCCTGCGGCGAAGGAGGGGATGGTATGAGCGGCGAGACGCCGAAGGAATCCCTTGCACTGCGCGAGGCCAAGCCCGCGCCGCGCGCGCATGCGGTGACGCTGGAAAACCGGCGCAGGGCAAACGTGACGGGCGTGAACGACGTCGTGCGCTTTGACGAGCAGGAAGTCGTGCTGGCGACGGGGGGCGGGGAGATCACGCTCCTGGGCGAAGGACTGCACATCGCGCGGCTGAACCTGGAGGAGGGGCAGCTCATCGTCGAAGGGGAGATTGCCGGCATCGAATACGGCCAACAGCCCCAGGCCTCGCGCGGCGGCCTGTTTGCCCGCCTCTTCCGATGAGGGAGGCGGCGCGCCAGAGCGGCGTATTCCTGGCCATGCTGTATGGCGGCCTGGCGGTCGGCGTCCTTTACGACCTCGCGCGCGGCGTGCGCAGCGTGCTGCATGCCGGCCCTGTGTTGACGGGCGTGCTAGACTTGCTCTTTGGCGCGCTGGCGTGTCTGCCTGCTGCGCTGCTGGTGGCTGCTTTTTCGCATGAGGGCTTGCGCGCATACATGCTGCTGGGCATGGCGTGCGGTCTGCTGCTGTATCTGGCGGGAGTCAGTCGCCTGTTGCGCCTGCTCGTGCGGGCGCTGTGCGGCGCGTGCCGCCGCATCGCGCAGACGCGGGCCGGCGCATGGCTGCGCCTCGCGGTTCGTCGGGCGCTGCGGTAAAAAAATGCGATGATGATCTTAGAATATTTTGCGGGCATGGCAGGAAATTGGCGTTCCGCTGCGAATATATAGAGAATCACCTGCTCGAAAGAAGGGAACGCCCATGGCGAACGGCCGTCGCCACCGCACGCGCTTCGCCCCGCGATTCTGGATCATCGTCATGGTTCCCGCCATTGCCCTGATGAGCTGGCGTTATAGCGTGCGCGAGTCGCGCATCAACGAACAGGAGCAATTCCTCGTCGAGCTGAGCGACACGTATTACGACGTGTGCATGGAGGGCGTTGGGATTCGCCAGCAGCTCGAGATGGTCGGTACGGAGGAATTCATCGAGCGCACGGCCCGGCGGGAGTACAGCTACATGATGCCGGGTGAAGCGCGCTTTGTCGTATCCAATCTGCCTCAGGAGGCGACCGCGTCGCCGCAGCTGCAGATGGCTGCGCCCACAGTCGAGCAGACGCTGCCTGCCTCCGCCCAATCGACGCCCAATCCTGACCCGCTCTACGTCCCCGAGGGATGAGCGGGGTTTTTTGTCGTTTCGACGACTGCATTTCCAAATGAACAAAGGAGGCGGATTCCCATGCGCATGGCGGCCATTGGCATCGGTTCCAACTCGGTGCGTCTGCTCGTCGCGGACGCGGCGGCAAACGGAACGATCACGCCCGTGCTGCGCGACCGGTGCGGCACGCGCCTGTTCGCCGGCCTGGAGGGCGGATACCTGACCGAAGACAGCATGGAGGTTTCGGCCTCTGCCTCGCGTGAGCTGGAGCGCAAGGCGCGGGAGGCAGGGGCTGGAAAGATCTACATCTTCGCCACCAGCGCTGTGCGCGACGCGCGCAACGGCGAGGTCTTCGCCGAGCGCGTGCGCTCGATGACGGGGCTGCAGCTGGACATCTGCACGGGCGAACAGGAGGCGCTGCTCTCCTATGCGGGCGCAGCCAAGCCGGGCCTTTGCGGCATGATCGACATCGGCGGCGGTTCGACGGAATTGACGATCGGCCTCGATGGCGAGGCGTTGGCTGCCGTCAGCCTGCAGATGGGGGCGGTACGCCTCTGGCGCCAGCACCGCATCGCAAGCCGGGACGACTTTTACACCGTCATTGAGGCGGCGCAGGCCATCCTCCGCGCGGGGGCGCAGTCGGTTCTGCGCTGCAAGCACCCGGAGGTCTGGGTTGGCGTGGGCGGGACGTTCACAACGCTGGCTGCGATGGATCGCGGCATCACGTCCTTTGACCGCGCGCTGGTCGAGGGGCATGCGCTGACGCGCGAGGTCGTGCTCTCATGGGGCGAGCGGTTGGCGCCGATGGGCGTGGAGGAGCGCAAGAAGCTGCCCGGCTTGCAACCGCAGCGCGCCGATATCGTCGTACATGGAGTCGCGATTCTGGCCGCCTGCATGGAGGATATGTCCATTGACGCCATCCTTGTGTCCGATCATGGCAACCTGGACGGATATTTGCGCAGAAAAATTGCAAAAAGGGGTTGACTTTTCGCGTAAGACGATGTATTATATTCTATGTCGCTGATGCGATGTGAATGTCGCGGGGTGGAGCAGTCTGGCAGCTCGTCGGGCTCATAACCCGAAGGTCGGAGGTTCAAATCCTCCCCCCGCAACCACTTGGCGGCATAGCTCAGTTGGCCAGAGCATTCGGTTCATACCCGAAGTGTCATGTGTTCGAATCACATTGCCGCTACCATACCAAAGAATCCAGTCAGACTTGATGCCTGACTGGGATTTTTTTTGTTATCCTTCGCGATTTTGCTGCCCTTCACGATGCCTCGGCGCAAAAAGGCCCCATCTGCCGGCGTTGGCGTCGACAGATGGGGCAGGGTTTTGAGCCTGCGTTCGCGCAAAGCGCTTACGCCTCTTCGAACAGATCCTTGCCGACGCCGCACAGCGGGCAGGTGAAGTCTTCGGGCAGATCCTCCCACTTGGTGCCCGGTGCGATGCCGTGATCCGGATCGCCGAGCTCTTCGTCGTATTCATAGCCACAGACGGTGCAAACGTATTTCTTCATGACTGAAACCTCCTGTACGATCGTGAAATGGATGGGCAAAACCATCTTCTTTAGTATACACGCACAGACGCAGAAATATGAGTCTTTTTTTTTTTCGCGCCATGATGTATAATGGAGGGCAGGCGATCAGCAAAAGGAGGACGTTTCAATGGCAAGAGGCGGTTTTCCGGGCATTCCCGGCGGCAATATGCAGCAGCTCATGCGACAGGCGCAGAAGATGCAGCAGCAGATGATTCAACTGCAGGAGGAGCTGGATGCACGCGAGTACGAGGCCAGCTCGGGCGGCGGCATGGTGCATGTCAAGGTCAACGGCAAGCGCGAGCTGTTGGAACTGACGATCAAGCCTGAAGCGGTCGATCCGGAAGATGTGGAGATGCTCCAGGACCTGGTGATGGCGGCCGTCAACGAGGCGCTGCGCACGGGCGAAGAGACCCGCGAAAAGGAAATGGCCCGGGTCGGCGGCGCGGCGGGAATGGGCGGCTTGTTCTGATATGGCCGGACAGATTGAACCCATTGCGCGCATGGTCAGCCAGCTTTCACGCCTGCCCGGCATCGGCCAGAAGAGTGCGCAGCGCTTAGCGTATTATATCGTCGGCCTGCCGGAAGAGCAGGTGCACGAGCTTGCCGCGGCGATTTGGCAGGGGCGTAAGGCCGTCAAGTATTGCTCGATCTGTGGCAATTACACGGCGGAGGATCCGTGCGCCATCTGCTCGGACGAGCGGCGGCGAAACGGCGTACTGTGCGTCGTGCGCGATCCGCGCGACGTGGCGGCAATGGAGCGCATGCGCGATTACCATGGCGGTTACCACGTGCTGCATGGCACGATCAGCCCCATGGAGGGCGTCGGACCGGAGGACATCCGCATCCGCGAACTGCTTGAACGCGTGGGCCGCGAGAACATCCAAGAGGTCATCCTGGCGACCAACCCCGATATCGAGGGCGAGGCGACAGCCGCGTACATCGCACGGCTGCTCAAGCCCATGGGCGTGCGCGTGACGCGCATCGCGCACGGATTGCCCGTCGGCGGCGATCTGGAGTACACTGACGAGGTGACGCTTGCCAAGGCGATCGAAGGACGAAGGGAAATGTGAGCCTCCGCCGGAATCTTTTGCAGGAGGATTCCGGCGGTTTTTCTATTTTGGCCTGCGTGCGCATACGCTTTTCTACGCGTCAGGACGCGGGAAAGGCGGAGAGGTCATGCGCAGAAGGTGGCTGTGCGGCGCGTTGGCAGCGCTCGCATTGGGATTGAGTGGATGCGCGGCGGGGATGCCGGAGGCGAGCCCGTCGCCGTCCGACACGGGGACGGAGCGGATTGCCACGGCGACGCCGTCGGAGGCGACGTCTGCCGCGCCGGTTGCGCCGAGTGCAACGCCGCGCGCCAATCTGGCCGTCACGGTGGATGGCAAGCGGCTGATGGGGCAGGGCCTGCGGGAGGAGGATGAGACGTTCCTCCCGCTGGTGGAGACGGCCCAGGCGCTGGGCTATACGGCTGATGTCGCCCAGACGCAGGCGGACGGGCGCACGCGTTGCGTCCATACGTTCTCGATGGGCGAGGATGCGGGGCGCGAGGTCACGGTCTCCTATCTCGTGCAGGATAACACCGTGACGGACGTTCAGTTTGCGCGCGGCAAGCTGATCGTGCCCGTTGACCGCGTGCTGCAGTTTGAAGGGGATACCGTCTACGCGCCGGAGGACTTCTTTGAGGAGGCCATGGAGGCGGAGATTGACGATGAGGATGGGCGCGTGACCGTGCTGTCCGCCGCGGGGCGCGGGGCAACGAGTGCGCCGGGCGCGACGCAGGCGCCGGGCACGACGGTTTCGCCCGGCTGAGGGTGAGGCCGTTGACAACCTGCGTGCAAGCCACTACAATGAACGCATGAAATGCGCGGCGGACAGATGAGACGAAGGACGAAAGAAGGCGTAGAAATGGCCAGAAGCCCACTGATCGACGGTGAAGCGCGCGCATGCGGCGCATGGAAGGCGTTTGCGCTGTCGGCGTTTGTCGCCCTGTTGTCGCTGCTGCCCGCGATCCTGCCCTACGGCGGCCGGTTCGTCACGCGCGGCGACTATTTGGAGCAGCAGATTCCGTTCATCCTCGAGACGCGGCGCGTGCTCCTCTCCGGCGAGCCGTTCTGGAGCTGGAATACGTTTCTGGGCGCAAACTTCGTGGGCTCCTACTCGTTCTATACGCTGGGCAGCCCGTTTGTGTGGCCGCTGGTGCTGCTGCCGGAGGCGGCTGTGCCCTTTGGCATCAGCGTCATGGCGGTGCTCAAGCATGCGGTCTGCGGCCTGACGGCCTTTCTGTACCTGCGCCGGATGGTTCGGGTGGAGCGCGCGGCGCTTGCGGGCGCGCTGCTGTACGCGTTTTCATCGTTCACGGTCGTCAACACGCAGTTCTATCACTTCACCGAAGTCGTCGCATTCTTTCCGCTGATCCTGCTGGGGATGGAGGATGCCTTTTCGCCGCGCCGCCACCACGGCGCGCTCGCAGCGGCCTGTGCGTTGAGCGCGCTATGCAACTATTATTTCATGGCCGGCACGGCGATCTTTGCGGCGATGTACTTTGCGTTTCGCTGGTTCTCGCCAGACTGGCGGGTGGAGCGGCGCCTGCGCAGGGCTATCAGCGTCGTGCTGGAGTGCGCGCTGGGCTGTCTGATGGCTTCGGTATTGCTGGTGCCGTCCGCCTGGTCGCTGCTGAGCGTCACGCGCGCCAGCGGCGCGCAGGCGGGCATGTGGTACGGCCTGGCCGACATCCTGGAGCGCCTGCGCGTGCTGCTCATGCCCATCGAGAGCAGCGCGCTGCACGCGTTTTACGGCGAGGCGGCCAACTGGTCCAGCGTCGCGGCGTACCTGCCGCTGACGGGCATATCGCTGGCGGCGCTGTACTGCCTGCGCCGTGGCGGCGGATGGCTCAAGGCGTTGCTGGCGGTGTTGCTGGCCGTCTCGCTTGCGCCGTGGCTCAACGCGGCGTTTACGCTCGGCTCCAATGCGCTGTATACGCGCTGGTGGTATGCGCTCGTATTGATGCTGGCGCTGGCCTCCGCCTACGTCCTGGCGCGTCCGGATGCGCGCGACCGGCTGCTGCGTCCCGTGGCGGGCGCGTGTCTCGCGCTCGCGCTCCTGCTGACGCTGCCGTGCCTGTTGCTGGAGCGCCTTCTGACGGCCTGGGCGGGCGGCGACGGCCTTCTGGCGGCCGGCGCGTCGTTCCTGCTCGCGCAGCGTTCGGAGGGTGCCTATGCGCCGGACGCATTTCGCGCGCTGGCGCTGGGGCTGACGGCGCTCAACTACGGCATGCTGCTGGCGCTGGGAGGAAGCCGACTGCGCACCCGCGCGTTTACTGCGGCGCTGTGCGTGGCGGCCGTGGTGAACTACGCGTCCTTCATCGCGCTGAACGACCGGCTCGTCCTTTCGGGCGGCGCGCAGGCCAACGCGGGGGAGATTTCGCTGGAGGCCATCGCGCAGGCCGAACTGCTCGACGAGCGCCCGGTGCACGAGGGGACCGCCTACTCCTACCGCATCGACCACAGCTCCATGGCGCGCAACTACGGCATGATCGTCAACGAGCCATCGATTACGTCGTTTCACAGCCTGCGCAGCGGCTACCTGAGCGACTTTGTGTACCTGGGCGGCTTTGGGTACGACGAGTCGACGACTGTGCGCCTGTCGGATGACGGCGGTGCGCTGCGCAGTTTCCTGTCGGTCCGCTACTACTACAACTTCGACCAGGAGCGCGAACCCGGAGCGCCGGAGGGATTTGTGTATTCGCACACGGTCGGGGACGTCGACGTCTATGTCAATGAAAACTATGTACCCATGGGCTTCATCTACGACACGTATACGGACGTGTACGACCAGGAGCTCAACCCGGAGACGATCGGCGAGGTGATGCTCAAGGCGGTCGTGCTGCGCGGCACGCAGATCGGCGGCGTGTCCGACATGACGCCCTATCGCCTCTCGGAGCGGCCGGAGCGCTCCTGGCAGGCGGCGGCGGCAGAGCTGCGCGAAAACGCATGCGACAGCTTTGTCGCCACACCCGGCGGATTCACGGCCCACATCGACGCCAAGCGCAGCGGCATCCTGTGCTTCACCGTGCCCTTTGACAAGGGATGGAGCGCGACGATGGACGGCGAGCCGGTGGATATCGTGAACGTCAACCTGGCGTTCATGGGCCTGCCCGTCTTCGAGGGAGAACATGTGATCGAATTCACCTACCGCGTGCGCGGCCTGGCATTGGGCGCAGCGCTGAGCGCGTGTGCGACGGCGGTCTGGGCGGTCTACGCAATGGTTTGCGCGCGCAGGCGCGCAAGGGGCTAGCATGCGCAAGGGCGCGCCGGAGCGATCCGGCGCGCCATTTTTGTATAAAGAAAACCACTCGCTAGGCGAGTGGTTCAAAAAAGCCTATGGCGGTGAAAATGATAAAAAAACTC
>CALVNS010000005.1 GCA_944349855.1 uncultured Eubacteriales bacterium
CACGCGTCCGCGAGGAACAAAGGGCTATGCCCGCATAGTGACAACCACCAGCTTCGCTGGTGGATGTGTTCATTTTTGTGACGGTAGAAAGCCTGAAAGGACTTCCGCGTTTGCTTACATGGAAATTGAGTGCTTGACGCGGTCGTGCTCCTCGGCGCGCTTGGCGTTGTTGAAGCGCTCAAGCGTACCGACCAGGTATCCCGTAATGCGGCGGATGCGCTCAAAAGGCTGCTGGGTATAGTGATAGGCGATATCTACAAAGTCGCCGTCCACCTTGAGATCAAGCGTATCCGGCTCGCGGCCATAGAGGCTGACCGCGCGGGCAATATAGGCGTTGATTTCCTGTTCGGGCAGCGTGCCGCCGGTGATTTGTACATTGCAGGCCATGGACGTGATCCTCCATTCAACACAATATCTTCTTTCGGATTTGTATTATACCACGAGATATGGTATTTCGCAACCATGGGATGCACAATTTGCAGCCTTGCAATTGAGAACTGGCGCAGATCGGAAGGAAAAATGCGGGAAATGAAGAATAATATACATATCAAGCACATAGAATTGGGTGATCATATACACGCTAGAGGAGGCATGTGCGATGCAGGCAACATATCATCGGATGTATAGCCCTAGCCTTATGCGGAATATGGAAGTCAACGTCTATGGCACGCGTGGCAAGCCTTGCGTAGTATTCCCTTCGCAGAACGGCCGATACTTCGACTTTGAGAGCTTCGACATGATAGAACCGTGCCGCCCATGGCTGGAGGCTGGAAAGCTGCAGCTCTTTTGTGTGGACAGCATCGATCGCGAAACCTGGTCCAACCGCGAAACGCCGCCGAGAAAGCGCATTGAACGCCATGAATTATGGTTTCGGTACCTGACAGAGGAGTTTTATCCCTGGATGATGAAGATGTGTGGGGATGAACAGATGCCCTTCACCATCGGCTGCTCGATGGGCGCGACGCATGCGGCCAATCTGTTCTTCCGGCGGCCGGATTTGTTCGATGGATTGATCTCCCTGAGCGGAACTTACGACGCACGCCTTTTCTTTGGAGATTACATGGACGAAATGGTCTACTATAATTCTCCCTATCAGTGCTTGAAAAATATGGCGCCAGACCATCCCTACATCAAGCTGTTCAACCGTTCTACCATCATCCTGTGCGTTGGACAAGGCGCGTGGGAAAAGGACATGCTCGAGAGTACGCGGGCCATGCAGGCTGTCTTTGAGGAGAAGGGCATCCGCGCTTGGGTGGACATTTGGGGAAGCGATGTCGCGCACGACTGGATCTGGTGGCGCAAACAGTTGCACTATTTCTTGGAGAAAATACTCGGTGAGGCATAAAAGCACATGAGACAGGATGACAAAAGAGGCGGGCACTTTATGCAGATCGTACTGCCCGTCCTGCTGCTGGCGGTGTTGCTGGCCGGTATGCTCTGGAATTCGTTCATCCCGCAGCGCGAGGAGGAAGGAACGCCTTCGCCGGACGATACAAATGCCGCGCTCAATGTGTTGGGTCAGGTGGAAGTATTTTTGCCCGGTGAGATCGACCTGCTCGCATATCATGAAAAACACACCGGCATTCGCAATTACTGCAGATTGGGCGCAGCCACGCTGACAGCGGAACAGGCGGAATACCTTGCGTCCTTGACCTGGGATGCTCTTCCGATGCCGGCAGATATGCGCGCGGAGATTGTGCCGGATGAATCCGACCTTTTTGGCGAATATGCGCTCTACGCACCGCTTGTGGCGGCCGCACAGGAGAGAGGGCGATATCGCCTGATCGATCGCGGCGGCATGGGACCACATGACGGCTGCGCCTATTGGACGGATCAGTTCACGCTGTTGCTGTTAGACGAAGAGGCAAAACGGTTATACTTCATGAGTTGGGATGCATAGTCCCAACTGTGGCCATCCGGCGTAATATGCGTCGGATGGCCTTTTTCGCTTTGAGAACCGATCGACTGGCAAGGGGCAAAGCATCCGCCATTGACGCACAGGGAAATCTCTTTTATAATGGGTACGGGTGTGGAGTGGAAACTGGCATCGGAAGGAGAAAAGGCGCTGGCATGCGATGGGCCGTAGATGAGGACCCGAGAGGAAAGCGCTTGTTCTCTTTCTGGCGTTGCATTGAGAGAGCCATTCGGAACCCTTTGCACATCATGAGCTCCGTACCGATTGATTGAGTTACAAACGGGAGGAATGGAATGAGGACGATTCGAGCCGTCCTGTTTGATATGGACGGGCTGCTGATCGACAGCGAACGCATCGGCCTCCGTGCGTCCGTCCGTGCTGGAAAGGCGCTGGGATATCCGGTCGACGAAGCGTTGGCGATGCAGATGCTGGGCCTTACCCGTGCAGGATCCGCCGCAAAGTATCGCGCCGCCATTCCGGGCATGGACGTCGAGGCGTTTTACGCGGCGTTTACCCGGGAGATGGAGGATGAGATCGACCGGCAGGGCGTGCCCCGTATGCCTGGCGCACAGGAGCTGCTCGCCTGGCTGCAAGAGCGCGGCATTCCACGCGTGTTGGCAACTTCCACTGCGCAGGCATTGGCCGACAAGCGCATGGAACGGGCCGGGATTGCGCGTTTTTTGCCGCTGCGCGTGACGGGCGATGATGTCGCCCACTCCAAACCGGACCCCGAGATCTTTTTGAAGGCTGCATCGCTGGCTGCAATCGATCCGGAGGCGTGCCTCGTGCTCGAGGATTCGGTGAACGGTATCCGAGCAGGGAGGGCCGCAGGGGCCGTGGTGGGTATGGTGCCAGACTTGACGCCGTATTCCGATGCCTGTGCGCCGTACTGCGATGCGGTCTTTCGGTCGCTCTTTGAGGCCAAGGAGTGGCTGATGCTACATATCGGGTAGAGAAAACGAAGGAGGACATCTGCATGAAAGGAAATTTCTTCTTGGGAAATGGCAACTTTGAGATGCGAGACATGCATCTGAGCCATCCCGGAGCAGGCCAAGTGTTGATTCGCAACATGGCGGCGGGCATTTGCGGTACAGATGTACACATTATGCGTGGAGAAAAGGGTTCCGCGGATGTCACGCCGCCCGTCGTGTTGGGACACGAGTATTCCGGCGAGGTTGTCGAGGTCGGCGAAGGCGTCACGACCTGCCGTCCTGGAGATCGAGTGACTGTGGATCCCAACATCTATTGCGGCCGTTGCCGCTTTTGCCGCAACGGACAGAAGCAGTTCTGTGAGAATTTGGTAGCCGTGGGCGTCAACTTTGACGGCGGCTTTGCACAGTACAGCCTGGTGCCGCAGACGCAGGTCTTTCCCTTGGGGCCGGACGTGCCCTGGGAGGCGGGCGCGATGGCCGAACCGCTGGCATGTTGCCTGCATGGCATCGAGCAGGCCGGTATCCGGCCGGGCGATGCAGTGCTGGTCGTCGGGGGTGGCGCGATTGGCCTTCTGATGGTGCAACTCGCCCGCTTGCAGGGGGCTGCGACCGTGCTGGTCAGCGAGCCTTCCGCGCCGAGGCGCGACATTGCGCGCGCCGTGGGCGCAGTGGCGGCGTTTGATCCGGCCGAGATGCCGATGAAGGAACAGCTTTTGCGACAGATCGGTCGTGAGGGCGTAGACGTGGTCATTGAGTGCGCAGGGAATGTGCATGCCACCCGATCGGCGTTTGAGGCGGCAGATCGTGGTGCGCGCATCCTGCTATTCAGCGTTCCCAGCGCAGGCGCCAAGTACGAGCTGGATCTGTTCGAAGTCTTCAATAAGGAACTACACATCAGCGGGTCGTTCATCAATCCGGATACGCATTTGGAGGCGGTACGCCTGCTTGCCAGCGGCCGGATCGACGTGAAACCGTTGATCACGCACCGCTATCCGCTGGCGCAAGTGCGCGACGCCATCATCAAGCAGACCCAAAACGATTCGATCAAGGTCATGGTTCTGCCCAACGATTGAGGCCGCGCGCGTGGCGGAATGTTAGCCCTCTCAAACGCATACTCTCCGGTGGAGGGGGCGAGTCCATGGCATATGATCGCGAGCGGGCCGTCGCTTACGCCCGGCGTTGGGCGCTGGGAAGAAATCCGGCGTATCTGAACTTCGACGGTTTGGGGGGCGACTGTACAAACTTTGTGTCGCAATGTCTGTATGCAGGCTGTAATGTCATGAACTTTACGCCCATATCCGGATGGTATTATCGAGACGCTGCACATCGCGCTGCATCCTGGACGAGTGTCGCATATCTATATCGCTTCCTGTTGGAAAATCAAAGCGTGGGTCCGCGTGGTTCAGAGGTAAAGCCGACCGATGTTCTGATCAGGGATGTCGTGCAGCTGGCCTGGGAGGCCGGCAAGTATAGCCATAGCATACTGGTGGTCGGTTTTTGCGGGGCGGAGATTTGCGTTGCGGCACATACGCAGGATGCATGGATGCGTCCGCTGAGCACATACCGTCAGCAACAGCGCAGATTTCTCCACATCGAGGCGTGAAAAACTGTTGACCGTATTTCCCACATGGGAAATACGGTCATTTTCATTTTGACTTTTGTCAAGACATCCGCTCAAAGGAAATGCCTTCGCGCCGTACGGCGCGCACGCCGAACGCAAGCTCGACGGCTGGAAGAACGCCGGGATCCGAAGGCGTGCCGATGAAGCGCAGACGTCCCTCGTGGATCAGCGCGACGCGGTCGCATAGCGACAATGCCTGACCGATGTCGTGCAGCACGACGACGACGCATCGGCCCGCATTGCGCAGGCTGCCAAGGATGTCGGCAAGCTCCAGTTGATGGGCGACGTCCAGATATGTCGTCGGCTCGTCGAGCAAAAGGTTTTGCGTCTCCTGCGCGATGAGCATGGCGAGATAGGCCTTTTGCCGCTCGCCACCCGACAGCGTCCGCAGGTCGCGATGGGCGTAAGCGGACAGTCCGGTGGCGTCGAGCGCTCGTTCGACGGCTGCCGCATCAGCCCTGGAGAGCTTATGGGAAAAGCCGGTATGCGGGAAACGGCCATGTGCGACGAGCGAGGCGACGCTGATGGCAGGCACTGTGCGGGACTGGGGCAAAAAGGCGAGCGCGCGGGCAAATGACCGCTGGCCGTATGCTGCCTGAGCGCGCCCGTCAACCCGCACGATGCCCTGCGTTATCGGCAACAGCCGGGCCATTGCGCGCAGCAGTGTGGACTTTCCGCTGCCGTTGGGGCCGATCAGTGCGGTGATTGCACCGTCAGGCGTACAAAACGAGACATCGCGCAGAACGGGAGCATCCGCGTAGGCGAAGGAAAGGCGTTCAACCTCAATCATGTACGCGCCCCCTTTTCTGCTTGAGCAACAGCACGAGGAAAAAAGGACCTCCGATAAAGGACATCAGGATGCCGACGGGCAACTCATAGGGCTGAAAGAGCGTCCGGCTCGCGGTGTCGCATACGAGCACAAAGATCGCCCCGCATACAATGGAAAGGGGCATGAGCGCCCGGTGTTCGCCGCCGGTGAAGCGACGGACCGCGTGCGGAACGATCAAACCGACGAAGCCGAGCAGGCCGGAGAAGCTGACGGCAGCACCAGCGAGCAGAGAGGAAAGCGCTAACAGTGCAAAGCGCATGCGCCGCACGCGCATCCCCAGGCTGGCGGCCACCTCGTCGCCCAATTGCAGCACGTCCAACGCACGCACGAGCAGCAGCGAGAGGGCCAACGCCGGCAGAATGTATACGGCAGCGCTCCAGATGCGTGCAGGCGTTGTGCCGGCGAATCCGCCAATCATGAATCCGCTCATGCCCAGCGTGGCTTCGGGGAAGAGCGTGGTCAGCGTGTCGATGCCGGCAGATAGAATGCTGGAGAGTGCCACGCCGGAAAGCACGACCGTCATGCGCGATGCGCCCATTCGGTCGGCCAGCAGAAAGACGGCAAGCGACGCGCCAAGCGCGCCGACGAACGCGGCAGCCGGCATGAACTGAAAGGCCGTAGGGAACAGGCAGGAGAGAAGCAGCGTTGAAAAGCCCGCGCCCGCGTTCACGCCGATGACGTTTGGGCCAGCGAGCGGGTTTTCCAGGACCGCCTGAATCAGCACGCCGCTGGCCGCAAGCGCCGAGCCTGCCAGCAGCGCACAGGCCACACGCGGCAGGCGAATGTAGAGCAGAATGCGCGCGGCAGGCGTTGTGGTCTGCCCGCGCAGCACGTCTTCAAACGCCTCAACAAGCCCAGCGCCGCTGGCGCCAAGCCCAAGACTGACGATTGAAAGCGCGGCGAGCAGCGCAAGCAGGAGAATCAGCGCCTTAGAAACGCTCCGGATAGAGCAAGTGGGCCAGATACGCATAGCTTTCCCCCCAACGGGCGTTTGGCTTGTAATGGAATAATTCCTTGGGCAACAGCAAAAGACGGCCTTCTCGCACGGCACTCAATCCCTGCCAAGCGGGATCTGTGCCGAAACGTTCGTCCAGAAAGGCGAGCGCCGCATCCTCATCCGATCCCATGACGGTCACGAAGATGAACTCCGGATCCTCGGAAACTATGGCCTCCAGGCTCAGATCTTCGAGCAGATGCGCATTACGGTCGGCCACGTTGTCGCAGCCCAGATCCTGCAAGATGGCCCCAGCGATGTTATCCGCTCCCTTGGCCTTGACGCCGCTGGAATAAGCGCGCAGCAGCAGCACACGCCTTGTTGGGGCATCCTGAACGGCCGCGCGCACCGCATCGATCTGCGCGGCGACGGCTTCCCCATACTGCGCATAGCAATCAGCGCGACCTGTCAGACTGCAGAAAATCTCGAACATCTCCAGATAGTCTTCGAACGTGTCGACTCGAAACAGCGCGCAGGGGATGCCCATCTGTCGCAGAAGCTCTGCGGCCGGAGCATGGGAGGCGATGTCTGCCGAGAGGATGACAAAGTCTGGATCCAGTGCGAGGACGGCCTCCAGATTGGGCTCTTTGACGGTGCCGACGATCTGTACTTGCTCATCCAGCGACAGGCCGCGTTCTGTGACGGCATCTTGGGTAACCCCGACAAGCTCACCGCCCGCAAGCATCCACGCTTCGGCGAAGGATCCATAGAGTGAAACCACGCGCTCTGGCACGCCCTGAAAGGAGAGCGAGTTTCCATAGACGTCCTGGAAGGAAGTTTCGGCCCGAATGACGAGAGGACAAAGCAGCAGCAGGACACACAGAACAAGCGACGAAAAAAGCGGTCGGCTTCGCATAGAGAAACTCCTTTGTCGATGAATTGAAATGTATCCAGCTCATTATAACGCTTGACGTTCCAACTGTAAAATAATAAAATAGAGGAGAATGGATAGGAAAATACCTATGAAAGCGAGGACTTCAGATGACGCTTCGCCACCTGCGCGTCTTTTTGGCAGTCGTAGATAGCGGCAGCATGAGCGGCGCAGCGCGCTCGCTGTACATTGCGCAGCCTTCGGTCAGCGGCGCCATCGCGGAGTTGGAAGCGCACTACGGTACGCTGCTGTTTGATCGGATCGGGCGCCGTCTGGTCATCACGCCCGCTGGAGAACGCCTGGCTGGATATGCCCGCAGGATGTTGGCCCTGAACGAGGATATGGAAGCGATCATGCGAAGCGGTGCGGACAGCTTGCGCGTCTGCCTGGGCTCGAGCATCACGGTGGGCATGTGCGTCATGAGCGAACTCGTGCGCGCGCTTTCAGACGCCTGTCCAGGCGTGGACTGTCAGGTGCAGGTGGAAAATTCCTCCGTAATTGAGACGCGGCTTTTGCACAGCGAACTGGATATGGCGCTGGTCGAAGGCAGCATCAAGCGCGCGGAGATCGTCTCCCGTCCAGTCATGCGGGACCGGCTGGTGCTCGTGCAGGCGCCGGGTGGCATCCTCCATGGGCGTGCGCGCGTGAGGCTGCGCGATCTGTCCGGCCTGCCATTTCTGCTGCGCGAACAGGGGAGCGGAACGCGTGAGCTGTTTGAGCAGGCGCTGAGGGCGCAGGGAATCGCAATTTGCGAGCGATGGACGTGCGCAAGCGCGCAGTCGATCGTCGCCGCAGCGCGCGAGGGCTTGGGCCTGACGGTCATCTCGCGCAGGCTCGTCGAGCATGACATCGCTCATGGGGCGCTGTGCGAGATTGAGGTGGAAGACGTGCATTTCGAGCGAAGCTTCAGCTTGTGTTACCATAAGGACAAATACCTGACGCCGCCGCTTTGCGAATTCATGCGCCTGTGCGTGCAGCGGGGCGAAAAAGAGCGTTGACAATGTGCGCGCTTCGTTTTACTATTTTTGGAGTCGGGCTCTGACCTGGATCATCTGAAAAGGCGGAATGAACGGATGAAGAAGGACAAACGGTTGCTCTCGGAGCTAGCGGTGTTGGCGCTAAAGGCTGTGCTGTATCTGCTCCTGTGCAGCGTATTTTTTCTGCACATGGAGAAGAACAATCCACAGATCATGCTTCTGTCGCGTACGGCAGCCGTATCGTTGCTGATGTTCTTTGCGTTTGGCTTGGCGATGCTCTCGGTATATGGCGGGTTTGCCGTGGGACGTCAGAAGAGCAAGCCGATCATCATCTCTCTGTCGCTGGCAACCGCGATGACGGATGCGATGACGTATCTGCAGCTGCAGATCATGAACGTGAATGCTGCGCGCAACGATCACCTCGTGCTCTTCGGGCCGGACATCTGGATGCTGCTGCGCGCGTTCATCCTGCAGGTCGTGCTGATCGCGCTGTTCGTGCGCGCGGCCAATTGGCTCTACTTCCGCTTTCACGCGCCGCAAAGATGTCTGCTCGTCACGCTGGATGTGGATGCCGCGTCCGCAATTGTGCGAAAGATTGAGCGCCTGCCCCTCCAATATGCGGTGACCCGCATCTGCAGCCTGCGCGATCCGGCGCTGGACGCGGCGCTTGCAGCGTGCGATACGGTCTTTCTGTGCGGCCTGCCCATCGCCGACCGTACGCGCCTGACGGAGCGTGCCTATGCGATGGACAAGAATGTGTATGTCCGCATGGACATCGCGGATGCCGTCACCTATGGCGCAGAGCACGTCATTTTGGACGACCTGCCCTTTTTGGACATGGAGAGCAGTGGGCTTTCCATTGAGCAGCGCTTCGTCAAGCGGGCGATGGACATTGCCGTCTCGCTCCCGGCGGTCGTGCTGCTCAGCCCGCTGATGCTGCTGTGCGCCCTTGCCATCAAGTGCGGAGATGGCGGGCCGGTCATCTATTGCCAGAAGCGGGCCACGCGCGCAGGGCGGGTGTTTGAAATCTACAAGTTTCGAACGATGCGTCCGCATGGGAGCGGCAGCGTGCAGCACTCCGCAACGAAAGATGACGCCCGCATTACGCCCGTGGGCCACGTATTGCGCAGGTGCAGGTTGGATGAGTTGCCGCAGCTTTTTAACATTCTCAAGGGCGATATGAGTCTGGTAGGTCCCCGTCCGGAGATGCTGGAAAACGTGAGGCAGTATACCAAAGAGCTTCCTGAATTTTCCTATCGGCTGAAGGTGAAGGCAGGACTGACGGGATATGCGCAGATCGAAGGAAAGTACAATACTTCTCCGCGGGACAAGATGATCCTGGATATGCTCTACATCGAGCGCTACAGCGCTTGGCTGGATGTCAAGCTTCTGCTGCGCACGTTGACGGTGTTTTTCAAGTCCGACAGCACGGAAGCGTTTTCAGACGGAAGCAGAGTAGAAAAAGACGAGAATGGCAAAAAGTCCGCAGAGAATCCTTGACATATTTACGGCGATTGCGTATAATAGCATTTACATATAGTTGTATTGCTGTGGAAAGGAGCAAACGACGCATGGACGCCGACGCCGCAGGCCCTGAACGAAGACGGGCTTATGATGAATAGCACAAGGCATAGTCTCAGCTGTGATCGGGTGAGGCCATGCCTTTTTGGAATTTTCTAAAATCGCAGGCGCTACACTTGAATGCACAGGGCAAACGATCATCGTCAATAAAGGAGTGCACTTTTGTGGACAGTCTGACATCCCAGATCCTATTACAAGTCATCTTTATATTACTCAATGCGTTTTTCGCAGGCTCGGAAATCGCGTTTCTGTCCCTGAACACGGTCAAGCTCAACAAGCTGGCAGAGGAAGGGGATAAGAGCGCGCCGGCCCTGCTGAAATTGGTCGAGAATCCGAATCGCTTTCTCTCGGGCATTCAGGTGGCCATCACACTGTCTGGCTTTTTGAGCGCAGCGTTTGGCGCGGAAAACTTCTCGGGGTATCTGGTCTCGTTCTTCACCGACGTGCTGAAGGTCCCGCTGCCCGTACAGGCGCTGTCCGTCATATCGATGGTCATCGTAACGGTCATCATTTCATTTTTCTCGATCGCATTTGGCGAGATGGTCCCCAAGCGCATCGCGATGCAAAAGCCGCTGGTGATCGCCAAAATGGCGCTGAGCGTCATGCGCGTCATCGGTACGATCTTTGCCCCGATCATCGCGCTGCTCAACGTGACGACCAACGGTACGCTGCGCCTGCTGGGCATGAAGACTGAGGCGGACGACGACACTGCCAGTGAAGAGGACATCCGGCTCATGGTGGAAAACAGCGGCGCACAGGGCGCCATCGCGCAGGACGAGCAGGAATGGATCGAAAACGTGTTCGACTTTGGCGACCTGGTCGCCAGCGAAGCCATGACGCCGGAGCCGGACGTGACGGCCTTCCGCATGGACGAGAGCGAAGAGAACATCCTGGAGACCATCCGCCGCACGGGCCTGAGCCGTTACCCCGTCTACGAAAAGGACATCAACCACGTGCGCGGCATCCTCAATGCGCGCGACTTCTTGATCAACTTGCAGCAGAAGAATAAAAAGCCCATGTCTGCGCTGCTGCGTCCGGCCTACTTCGTGCCGGAGAGCGTGCATGCGGATCAGCTGTTCAAGGACATGCAATCGCGCAAGCAGCACCTGGCCATCGTGGTCGACGAATATGGTGGAACGGCTGGCATTGTGACGATCGAAGACCTGCTGGAGGAGATCGTCGGCAACATCTACGACGAATTTGACCCGGAGGAGCCCGAGCAAATCAACGAGATTCACGAGGGCGTGTGGCGCGTGACGGGTAGCCTGCACGTCGAGGAGCTGGCGGATGCACTGGACATCACGCTGCCGGAGGATCTTGACTACGATACCGTGGCCGGTATGATTCTCAGCTGCCTGCCGACCGTGCCTGAGGACGGATCGACGGTGACGGTGGAGATCTTTGGCCTGCGCGTGCAGGTGGAGTCGGTGCGCAACCGCAAGATCTGCTGGGCGCTGGTGGAAAAGATACCGCAGGAAGATGAAAAGACGGAAGAGGAGGAGAAGCGTTCCGCCGAGTGATCCGGGGGTAAATTGCGCGCGCCTGCACATACTATGCCGGGAGACATCACCATCTGTGAAGGAGCGATGCAAGAATGAAGCGTAGATTGCCCCGGACGGTTCGCACCTGGCAGCGCAAGGGGCGCGAGGAACGCGGCGAACAGGAGCCGAAGATTCCTTCGGATGTGCAGGGCAGCTATACCGGCACGCCGCTGGAGGAGGAAGACGATCAGCCCGTACAGGATGCGGACGACCTGTAGATCGGAAGGTGGGGAAACAACCGTTTCCTCACCTTTTCCTTATCCATTCCATGCCTGCGAAAAAAAACAAAAATTCCGCGTAAAGGTTATAGCTTTCGGGCGCGCATTATGCTATAATAACGCAGATCAAGACGAAGGACGCCTTTAAATCGGTCCCGTGAGGCTGGTAAGGTTGGAATTTGTGCCGCACAGCAATGCCTTGCCCTGCCAGCCGGGGCGAGGCTTTTTTGCGTCCGATCGGCGACGAAGCGAATGGGAGGAGTTTTCGTGCAGGCATTTCGCGAAAAGGCCCACATCATGGACGGCGCGGCCATCGACCGCGCGCTTACGCGCATCGCGCACGAGATCATCGAGAAGAACAAGGGCGTGGAAGACGTCGCGCTCATCGGCATTCAGCGCCGCGGCGTTCCGCTGGCCCGCGCGCTCGCCGGCGTGATCGAGCGCTTTGAGGGCGTGCAGGTGCCCGTGGGCGTGCTGGACATCACGCTCTACCGCGACGACCTGTCGCTGCTCAGCGAGCACCCGGTGCTCAATGGCACGGACGTGCCCTTTGTCATCCAGAATAAGACGCTCGTCATGGTCGACGACGTGCTCTATACCGGCCGCACTGCGCGCGCCGCGATGGACGCGCTGTGCGACATGGGCCGCCCGCGCCGCATTCAGCTGGCCGTGATGATCGATCGCGGACACCGCGAGCTGCCCATCCGCGCGGACTACGTGGGCAAGAGCCTGCCCACCGCGCAGACCGAGATGGTCGCCGTGCGGCTGCCGGAGTTTGACGGCGCCAAAGAGGTCGTCCTGCTGGAGCGCGCGCAAGGCTGATTGCCGGCATCGCCGGTTGTCATACACAAAGGGAGAGGGAGGACTTTTTTCCATGACTTCACAGGTGATTCGCAGGGATTCCGTCGGGAAACTGCTCATCCTGGGCATCCAGCACGTGTTCGCGATGTTTGGCGCGACGGTGCTCGTGCCCGCGCTCACGGGCCTGAGCCCGTCGACCGCGCTGCTGTGCGCCGGCCTGGGCACGCTGCTGTTCCACTTCATCACCGGCCGCAAGGTGCCGGTGTACCTGGGCTCCAGCTTCGCGTTCATCGCGGCCATCCAGGCGGTCGCCACGCAGTACTCCAATGGCGCGGCCGTCGGCAGCGTGGAGTACTTCCAGAACGGCCTGCCCTATGCGACGGGCGGCGTCGTCGTGGCCGGCGCGCTGTATGTCGTCCTGGCGCTGCTGGTGCGCGTGTTCGGCGCGGACAAGATCCGCTCGTTCTTCCCGCCGGTCGTCACCGGCCCGATGATCGTCATCATCGGCATGATGCTGGCGCCCACCGCGGTGACCAACATCACCACCCCCATCGGCGATCTGTCCACGAACTGGAACTGGCTGATCGCCGTGGTGACAATTGCGACGATCATCGGCATCACGCTGTGGGCGAAGGGCATCTTCAAGCTCGTGCCCATCCTGTTCGGCATCTTCGTAGGCTATGCGTTCTCCGCGCTGCTGACGGCCTGCGGCATCAACGTCGTCAACTTCACGCCCGTGCGCGAGGCCTCCTTCTTCCAGATGCCCGAGCTCTTCCTGCCCAAATTCAGCCTGGGCGCCATCGTCATGATTGCGCCGATTGCCATCGTCACGTTTGTTGAGCACATCGGCGACATCACGGCCAACGGAGCGGTCGTGGGCAAGGACTTCGTCAAGGATCCTGGATTGGACCGCACGCTGCTGGGCGACGGCCTGGCCACGATGCTGGCCGGCTTCCTCGGCGGCCCGACCAACACGACCTATGGCGAAAACACCGGCGTGCTGGCCGCGACGAAGAACTACAACCCCGTGACGCTGGAGATCGCGGCGTGCTTTGCGATCCTGCTGGCGTTCCTGGGCAAGCTGGACGCGATCCTGCAGACGCTGCCCGGCCCGGTGATGGGCGCCGTGTCGGTCGTGCTGTTCGGCATGATCGCGGCGGTCGGCCTGCGCACGCTGGTGGAAAACCAGGTGGACTTCAAGGCCTCTCGCAACCTGCTGATCGTGGCGGTCATGCTGGTGTTCGGCCTGGGCGGCGCGAGCGTCTCCTTCGGTGCGGTCACGTTCAGCGGCACCGCGCTGGCGGCCGTGCTGGGCATTGTGCTCAACAAGGTGCTGCCCAATCCCATCGAAAAGTGATCTCCTGCGGGCGGCGGTCTATTCCGCCGCCCGCTTTGGAACCCGGCCAACAAAATGACGGAAGGTGAGATCGTGACCCTGAACCGTAAGGACCTGCTCGGCCTGCGCGGCGTGAGCGCACAGGAAATCGAAGGCATCCTCGCGACGGCTGAGACCATGAAGCAGGTGCTGCTGTCCAACAACAAAAAGACGCCGCACCTGCAGGGCAAGTCGATCGTGACCCTCTTCTACGAGAACAGCACGCGCACGCGCATGTCGTTTGAACTGGCGAGTAAGTACATGTCGTCCGCATCGGCGAACATCTCCGCGTCCGCCTCCAGCGTGCAGAAGGGCGAAACGCTGATCGATACGGGCGTGACGCTCGACCAGATGGGAACGGACGTCATCATCATCCGCCATCCCATGTCCGGCGCGCCCGCACTGCTGGCCCAGCACGTGCGCGCGAGCGTCATCAACGCCGGGGACGGCATGAACGAGCATCCGACGCAGGCGCTGCTGGACATGATGACGATGAAGACCCACCTGGGCGGCCTGTCCGGGCTCAAGGTCGCGATCGTGGGCGACGTGATGCACAGCCGCGTTGCGCGCTCGAACATCTGGGGCCTGCAGACGATGGGCGCGCATGTGGTGCTCGCCGGTCCGCCCACGCTGATGCCCGTGGAGATCGAGCGCACGGGCGCCGTGCTCGCGCCGTCGGTGGAGGACGCGGTCGAGGGCGCGGACGTCGTCATGGGCCTGCGCATTCAGCGGGAGCGCCAGCAGAAGGGGCTGTTCCCGACCGTCGCGGAGTACTGCGCCAACTGGGAGCTGACGCCGGAGCGCGTCAAACTAGCCAGGCCCGGCGCGCTGGTCATGCATCCAGGTCCCATGAACCGCGGCGTGGAGATCGCCAGCTCCGTCGCCGACAGCGACCAGAGCGTCATCGCCGAGCAGGTGCAAAGCGGCGTGGCGGTGCGCATGGCGCTGCTTTACCTGTTGACGAGAAGAGAGGTGCAGGCATGATGAAGATGATCCTTCGCGGGGGACGCGTGATCGATCCCTCGCAGAATCTGGACGGCGTGATGGACGTGCTGATCGAGGATGGCCGCATCGCGGAGCTGTGCGCGCATGCGCAGGAGGACGGCGCCGAGGTGATCGACGCATCCGGCCTGTGCGTGCTGCCGGGCCTGGTGGACATCCACTGCCACCTGCGCGATCCCGGCTTTGAGTACAAAGAGGATATCGCCACCGGCACGCAGTCGGCTGCGGCCGGCGGCTTCACCAGCATCTGCTGCATGCCCAATACGAGCCCCGTCAACGACTGCGCGGCCGTGACGCGCTACATCCTCGAGCGGGCCGCGACGGTCGGCAGCGGCGTGCACGTCTATCCCATCGGCGCGATCTCCAAGGGCCTGAAGGGCGGAGAGCTGGCCGAGATCGGCACGATGAAGGAGGCGGGCATCGTCGCCATCTCCGACGACGGCAAGCCGGTGGTCAACTCCAACCTGATGCGGCTGGCGCTGATCTATGCGGATCACTTCGACGTGCCGGTCGTCTCGCACAGCGAGGATCCCGACCTGGTCGACGGCGGCGTGATGAACGAGGGCTACATGTCCACGCTGCTGGGCCTGCGCGGCACGACGCGCGCGGCGGAGGAGGTCATGATCGCGCGCGACATCCTCGTCGCCGAGACGTACGGCAAGCGCATTCACCTGTGCCATGTCTCCACCAAGGGCGGCGTGCAGCTCATCCGCGAGGCGAAGGCGCGAGGCGTGCGCGTGACCGCCGAGACCGCGCCGCACTACATCGGCGCGACGGACGCATGGGTGGAGGGCTACGACACGAACACGCGCGTCAATCCGCCGCTGCGCACGGAGGAGGACCGGCTGGCGGTGATCGCCGGTCTGGTGGACGGCACGCTCGACTGCATCGCCACCGACCACGCGCCGCACCATGCGGATGAGAAGAACGTCGAGTATCCGCTCGCGGCGTCGGGCATGGTCGGCTTTGAGACGGCGTTTGCGGTGTGCTACACCGAGCTCGTCGAGAAGGGATACATGGACCTGCCCAGGCTCGTCTCCCTGATGACCTGCAAGCCGGCGCGCATCCTGAACCTGCCGGCCGGCACGCTCGCGCCCGGCGCGCGCGCGGACATTGTGATGGTGGATCCCGCCCGGAGCTGGACGGTCGATGCCGCCAAGCTGCACTCCAGGTCGAAGAACACGCCCTTTGACGGCAGAACCTATACCGGCCGCGTGAAGCGCACGCTGTGCGCGGGCCGGACGATCTATGAGGAGGCCTGAACATGCAACAGATGGATCTGCTGATCTCGCGCATCATCGAGAAGAAGAACCCGACCGTCGCGGGGCTGGACACGCGCCTGGAGTACCTGCCGGAGTCGTTCCTGCGCGAGGTGATGCCTGACGGCGTGCACACCCTGGAGGATGCGGCGAAGGCGATCTTCGCCTACAACCGTGCGCTGGTCGATGCGCTGTGCGACATCGTGCCTGCGGTGAAGGTGCAGGTTGCCTACTACGAGATGTACGGCCCGGCCGGCATGCAGTGCTTTGCCGACACCATGGCCTACGCGCGCAGCCGCGGCCTGTCCGTCATGGCGGATGTCAAGCGCAACGACATCGGCGCGACGGCGGAGGCCTATGCAGCCGCCTACATCGGCCAGACCGACGCCGCGGGCGCGAAGGTTCGCGCGTTTGAGGCGGACTTTGCGACCGTCAATCCGTACCTGGGCGCGGACGGCGTGGCGCCGTTCACGAAGCAGGCCGCGGCGCACGGGACGGGCATCTTCGTCCTGGTCAAGACGAGCAATCCGTCCTCCGGTCAGCTGCAGGACATGAAGGTCGCCGACGGACGCACGGTCTATGAGGTTGTGGGCGATCTGGTCAGGGACTGGGGCGCAGACCTGGTGGGCGAGTATGGATACAGCGCCGTGGGCGCGGTCGTGGGCGCGACCTATCCGGCGCAGGGCGCCGCGCTGCGCGTGCGCCTGCCGCAGACCTTCTTCCTCGTGCCCGGCTACGGTGCACAGGGCGCGACCGGCGCGGACCTTGCGGGCTGCTTTGACGCGCGCGGCCTGGGCGCGATCGTCAACGCCTCGCGCTCGATCCTGTGCGCATGGAAGAAGCGCGAGGGCGTGCCCTTTGCGCAGGCGGCGCGCGAAGAGGCCGTGCGCATGCGCGAGGACATCGCCTCCGCGCTGGCGACGGCCGGCAAGGCGCTGAGGTAAGGCCATGGAACAGACGATTGCGAAGGTCCTGCGCTGCGAGGACATCGCGCAGGACATCTTTCTGCTGGAGCTCTCCGCGCCCGGCATCGCGCGGTCGGCCGCGCCCGGCCAGTTTGTGCATGTGGCCGTTCCGGGCGCCGGCGCGAACATCCTGCGCAGGCCCATCAGCCTGATGGGCTTTGACGCCGGGACGGGTACGCTTTCGATGGCCATTCAGGTGAAGGGCGAGGGGACGAAGCGCCTGCGCGCGCTGCACCCCGGCGATACCGTGGACGTGCTCGGCCCCATCGGCCGCGGCTTTGAGCTGCGCGGCGCGCGGCGCGCCTTCTTCATCGGCGGCGGCGTCGGCGTCGCGCCGGTGCGCGGCGCGCTGGATGCGTTTTCAGGCGCGTGCGCCTGTGAGGCCTTCTTTGGATACCGCGGCAAGGCGTTTGCCTATGGACTGGATGGACTCTCCTGCCCCGTGCACGTGGCGACGGATGACGGGACGCTCGGGGAGAGCGGGATCATCACGGCGCCGCTGCTGCGCGCGCTCGACGCAGGCGCGCCGGACATGATGTTTGCGTGCGGCCCCGCGCCCATGCTGCGCGCCGTGCAGCGCATCGCGCTGGAGCGGAACATTCCCTGCCAGCTCTCGCTCGAGGAGCGCATGGGCTGCGGCCTGGGCGCGTGCCTGGTGTGCAACTGCAAGGTGCGCGCGGCGGACGGCTTCGATTATCGGCGCGTATGCGTGGACGGGCCCGTATTCGACGCGGGGGAGGTGCTCTTCGATGATTGATCTGTCGCTGGACCTGTGCGGCGTGCACCTGAAAAACCCGGTCATCGCGGCCTCCGGCACGTTCGGATTCGGCCGTGAGTACGACCAGCTGTATGACATCTCGCTGCTGGGCGGCATTTCGGTCAAGGGCTTGACGCTGAAAAAGCGCCTGGGCAATCCGCCGCACCGCGTGGCGGAGACGCCCTCCGGCATGCTCAACAGCGTGGGCCTGCAAAATCCTGGCGTGGACGCGTTCATCGAGGAGGACCTGCCTTGGCTTTTGCAAAAGGACGTGGCCGTCATCGCCAACATGGCGGGCAGCACCGAGGAGGACTACTGCCGCATGGCCGAGAAGCTCTCGGCCTCCGGCGTGCACATGCTGGAGATGAACATCTCCTGCCCGAACGTGAAGGAGGGCGGCGTGGCGTTCGGCGTGCGTCCCGAGAGCGTCTATGCCATCACCAAAGCGGTACGCGCGTGCGCCAAGAAGCCGCTGATGGTCAAGCTCTCGCCCAACGTCGCCGACATCCGTGAAAACGCGCTCGCGGCCCAGGAGGGCGGCGCGGACTGCATCTCGCTGATCAACACGCTCACCGGCATCGCCGTCGATCCGCGCACGCGGCGTATGGTGCTTTACAACAACGTGGGCGGCCTGTCCGGCCCCGCGGTGCGGCCTGTGGCGCTGCGCATGGTGTGGCAGGCGGCGCAGGCGGTGCGCATTCCGGTCGTGGGCATGGGCGGCATCGTGACGGGGGAGGACGCGGCCAGCTTCATGCTGGTCGGCGCGCAGGCCGTCATGGTCGGCACGGCCAACTTCATGGACGCCTACGCCTGCCCGCGGATTGTGCGCGAGCTCGAGGCCTATTGCGCGCAGCAGCAGGTCGCCCGGGCGCAGGAGCTGGTCGGCACGGTCCGCGTGAACGGCTGAGAAGCGAGGCGAGAGGAGGAGGACGCATGCGGCTGGGACTCACGACGGCGGCCTTTTACGGCCGGCTGGAGACGGAAGAGGCAGCCGCGCGTCTGCGCGCATTGGATGTGGACTGCGCGGAGGTCTTTTTACAGACGCCGAGCGAATACAGCGCCTCCTTCGGCGAAACGGTGAAAGCGGCGCTGGCTGGAATCCCCGCCACGAGCGTCCATCCGCTCGGCACGGCGTTTGAGACCAGCCTGTTCAGTCCCTCGCGCAGGCAGCGCGCGGATGCGGAGCGCCTGTTGGAGGGCGTGCTGTGCGCTGCAGAGGCGTTCGGG
Organism: uncultured Eubacteriales bacterium; assembly: GCA_944349855.1. Taxonomy (GTDB): domain Bacteria; phylum Bacillota; class Clostridia; order Christensenellales; family Aristaeellaceae; genus Beduinella. Next base: position 18,866 of record CALVNS010000005.1, read on the forward strand.
GCGCGCCGCTACGTCTATCACGGGCGCAGCAGCGCCAGGGGAAGGCGCATGGAGGCGACCTTTGAACAGGATGCGCCGCGCATTGAGGAGCTGTGCGCGGCGGCCTCCGCGCACGGCGTGCGCCTGTGCTGGGAAAACGTCAGCTGGTGCCAGCTGACGTCGCCAGAGCGCGTGCGGGCCGTGCGCCGCGCGTGTCCGCATGTCGGATTCGTGCTCGACGTCAAACAGGCGATGCAAAGCGGGTTTGACGCGGTCGAGTTTGCGCGCGAGATGGGCGACAGGCTGTGCAATGTCCACGTCTGCGACTTTGACGCCTCCGGCAGGCTGTGCCTGCCCGGGCGCGGCATATATGACTTTGCGGCGCTCGCAATGGCGCTGCGTGCGGCGGGCTATGATGGGCCGGTCATTCTCGAACCATACGCCAACCTCTTTCGGGAGGAGGCGGAACTCGCCGATTCGCTCGCTTATCTGAGAAAGACGATGGAGATCGCTTCACAAAAAACCGCGAATCGTGTATAATAGTGGATGGCATTAAATGCAGCAGGAAAGGGATGTGCATCATGGATAAGAAGCAGATTCGTCTGGACGTCAACCACATGATGGCGGACACGCTCGGCATGCAGTACGGCATCGCCGCTTCCACCGTCGAAGAGTACGCGCCGTTTGCGGCTGCCGCGCAGCGTCAGGTGCAGGCGCGCCGTGGAACCGGTTGGCTTGGATGGATGGATCTTCCGTACAACCAGGAAGAGATCGTCTGCGAGATCGAGCGCGTGGCCGCGCGCGTGCGCAAGGACTACGATGCGTTTGTCGTGCTGGGCATCGGCGGCTCCGCGCTGGGTCCGATCGCCGTGCAGCAGGCGCTCAACCACCTGCATTACAACGAACTGCCCGCTGAGAAGCGCGGCGGTCCGCGCCTCTACGTCGAGGACAACATCGATCCCGAGCGCATGGCCGCGCTGCTGGACGTCGTGGATGTGCACAAGACGTGCTTCTGTGTGATCACCAAGTCGGGCGCGACGGCCGAGACGATGTCGCAGTATCTGATCGTCTCCGAGCTGCTCAAGCGCGAGGTCGGCGAGGGCTGGCAGCGCCAGATCATTGCCGTGACGGACCATGCGAAGGGCAATCTGATCAAGATCGCCAAGGAAGAGGGCTTTGACACCTTCTATATTCCCGACGGCGTCGGCGGCCGCTTCTCCGAGATGTGCCCGGTCGGCCTGGTGCCTGCGGCGGTGTGCGGCATCGACATCCGCGCGATGCTCGCGGGCGCGGCGGCGATGGACGAGCGCTGCAAGACGGACGATGTGTGGAAGAACCCGGCGCTCCTGGAGGCGGTGCTCCAGTACATCGCCATGGTCGACATGGACCTGAACGTGCAGGTCGTCATGCCGTATGCCGACTCGCTCAAGTATATCGCCGACTGGTTCTGCCAGCTGTGGGCCGAGAGCCTGGGCAAGAACGTCACCCGCAAGGGCATGGCGGTCAACTACGGCCAGACGCCCACCAAGTCCCTGGGCGTGACGGATCAGCACTCGCAGCTGCAGCTGTACACCGAGGGCCCGTATGACAAGGTCGTCACGTTCCTCAAGGTCGAGGCGTTCCGCAGCGAGACGCCCATCCCGCATGGATGCGAGGCGTTCCCGGATGTGGCGTTCCTGGGCGGCAAGTCCCACAACCAGCTCATCGAGGCGGAGCGCCAGGGTACGGAGTATGCGCTGTACAAGGCCGGCCGCATGAACCAGACGATCGTGCTGCCCGAGGTCAACGCCTACACGATCGGCCAGCTGCTCTACTTCTTCGAGATGTGCACGGCCTACACGGGCGAGCTGCTGGACATTGATGCGTTCAACCAGCCGGGCGTGGAGACGAGCAAGATCGCTTCCTATGCCGTGTTGGGCAATCCCGCCGAGAAGTATGTGAAGGCGCGCGAGGAGATGACGGGTCGTCCCGCCGCGAAGCCGGAGTATACGCTGTAAATCGTCCGTACACAGAAAACAAGGGCACGCGCCAGACGGTGCGTGCCCTTAAAAGCCCATTTGTCACTGCGCGGCATGCGCGGCGGGCGCGGGACGCATGCGATCCAGCGCCCTGCGCACGGCGGGAATGGCGATGACCACCAGGTCGATGGCCAGATCCACGAACACAAAGGAATTGTAGGAGAGGGAGTAGACCAGCGGGGACAGGCCAGTACCATCGGCATATGATGCGAAGAACACGACGCCGCTGATCGTATGGCACACGAAGCGCACGACGCCCACCAGCACGATGCCGACGACGAAGCCGTACTTCGAGGGCAGCTTACGCGCCAGCCCCGCCAGGCCGATCGCGCCGAAGGCGATCGGGTAGTCGAGCATCGCCTGCGTGAAGCCGACGATCCACGGATCCTGAATCATCTGCAAAAGACCATAGGCAAAGCCGACCACGAGGCCCGGCGCCAGCCCATAGGCGTATGCGAACGCAATGACGGGCAGCAGCGACGCACAGGTGACGGAGCCGCCCTGCGGCAGCTCGAACAGCTTGATGTAGGACAGGATGAAGGAGAGGGCCAGGCACAGGGCGGCGTTCGTGAGCATCTGTGTCGTCCACTTTGGGTTCTTGCGCATGACGACGATCATCGCCGCGGCAAACACGACGAGCACGATGACTGTCGCCCAGGCGGTCCAGGATTGGGCAAAGTCGGCAAACTTTTCGAACATGGCGGTTTCCTCCCAAACAAATGATCTGGATTGAATCACCGCTCGAAGGAACAAAGACGGCCGCGCCTCCTAACGGAGGCGCGGCCGGAGCAGACGATCAGTCTTCTTTGGTATCGCTTCCCTACGGTAGGATTATCTACACAGGTTCAAAGGGACTGGCTTTCGCCATCTCAGCATAACGCGCCCCCAGCGGCTATTCAATTCGCAGCCATTATACACAGATATTCCGGGATTGTCAAGGAGAAAGAAGAGATGAATCACTTTTTTGCCTACCTTTCGCGCCTGAATCACATCTACCGCTGGAGCCTGATGCGCAATACATTCAGCGAGAACGTCGCAGAGCATACCGCACAGGTCGCATTCATCGCCCATGGCATCGCTACCATCGGCAATACGCGCTACGGGCGCGGATATGACGTAGGGCTCATCACGCAGTTGGCGCTCTTTCATGACGTGGGCGAGGTGCTCACGGGCGATCTGGCCACGCCCATTAAATACCAGAATGCAGAAATCAAGGCCGCCTATAAGCAGGTCGAAAAGGGCGCAGCCGAGCGACTGCTTGCCATGCTGCCGGACGACCTGCGCGGCGCATATGAGCCGCTGCTCACGCCGGATGAGGGGCAGCCGATCTGGCATGTCATGAAGGCTGCAGACCGCATCGCAGCCTACGTCAAGTGCCTGGAGGAGCTCAAGGCGGGCAACCGCGAGTTTGAAAAGGCTGCGCAGAGCATCAAGGAAAGCATTCAAAAGATCGACCTGGACGAGGTGGGGGATTTCATGATCGAATTCGTCCCAAGTTTTGCGCTTTCGCTGGACGAACTGAACTGAATTCACTCCGTTCAGCCCATGAGCAGCGCCAGGACGGCCTTTTGCGCGTGCAGCCGGTTCTCCGCTTCATCAAACACGACCGACTGCGGCCCATCGATGACGCCTGCGGCCACCTCCTCGCCTCGATGGGCCGGCAGGCAGTGCAGGAAAATGGCGTCCGCCTTTGCGTGCGCCAATAGCGCCTCGTCTACCTGATAGCCAGCAAACGCCGTGCGGCGCGCCTGTGCTTCGGCTTCCTGGCCCATGCTGGCCCAGACGTCCGTGCATACGACATCTGCGCCGCCGACTGCCTCGGCGGGATCTTCCGTCACGCAGACGAGGCTGCCATGGGCCCGCGCATTTTCCTGCGCCCAGCCGACATAGCGCGCCTTGGGCGCATAGCCGGCGGGTGAGGCGACGGACACATCGATACCGAGCTTTGAGCAGCCGATCAGCATCGAATGGGCCATGTTGTTGCCATCTCCGATGAACGCAACCTTGAGTCCCTTGAGCGTTCCCTTGTGCTCGTAGATCGTCAGCAGGTCGGCCAGGATCTGGCATGGGTGGAATTCGTCCGTCAGCCCGTTGATGACCGGGATGGAGCCGTGCAGTGCGAGCTGCTCAAGGTCTGCTTGGGCGAATGTGCGGATCATGATGCCGTCGACCATTCGCGAGAGTACGCGGGCCGTATCTGAGATCGGCTCACCCCGCCCCAGTTGGATGTCGGCCGTCGAGAGAAACAGTGCGTCGGCCCCCAACTGACGCGCACCCACCTCAAATGAGACGCGTGTGCGCGTGGATGATTTGGCAAAGATCATCGCCAACGTCTTGCCGGCAAGAGGCTTGGGACGCCGTCCGGCCTTCAGGCCGGCTTTAAGTTGCAAGGCAAGGGAGAGAGACTGAAGAATTTCGTCCTCGCTCCAGTCTTGAAGTGTCAGCAGATGGCGCTGGGCGAAAGGCGCCCGGGCGGCGTAGCGCATCAAATCCATGGAAAAGCCCTCCTCGCAGGATTGTTTCGATTCTGAATGACTAATTATACGATAGTTCGGATAAAAATTCAACCCGAAAGTGAAAAAATATTCATTTCGACATTGTGCGCGAAACAAGTGCGCGCAGCGCGCTTGAAATCTGCGCCGGTATGCGGTAAAATAAAGCATTATTTCAAGGCGCCGCGTTACGATTGCGGCAAGCCCAGAAAGGAAGGGACCGCCATGCACAGCATTGTCCTCATCGGCATGCCTGGGTGCGGAAAAAGCACGGTCGGCCGCCGGCTTTCGGAGTTGCTGGACATCCCATTTCTGGATACGGACGACGTCATTCAAGCGCGCAGCGGTCAAAAGCTACAGACCATGATCGATGCGGAGGGGATCGACCGGTTTTTGGAATGGGAAGCGGACGCGGTTTGTTCCCTTGCGCCGCAGCGCGCTGTGATCGCCACGGGTGGAAGCGTCGTGTATCGCGAACGGGCCATGCGGCATCTGCATGCGCTTGGCACAGTCGTCTACATTCAGGTTTCTTTTGAAGAGATTGAGCGGCGCATTCACAACCTTTCCTCACGCGGCATCGCTTTGCGCGAGGGGCAAACACTGCGCGCACTTTACGACGAGCGCATTCCGCTCTATGAGGCGCAGGCGGATGTGACGGTCTGCACGGACGCAATGAGCGCGCAAGTAGCGGCACAGGAGATCATCCGTCGGGCCGGCTTGTTGTGAAACGGCGCGTATCATGGTATAATACGGGTATGTGGCGTTTGGTAAGAGGCGGCGTCGCTCCTTCCCAATCATGGACAGATGGCCGATCATGCGGCTGAGGAGAAACGGACCAATGAAAAAGTTGTATTACGCGACGTTCATCCCGGGAATGGAACGCGCGGTCGAAGGATTGCTGCGCCGGGAGGGCGGCGTGACGGTCGAGCGCATGCTCGGCGGCGCGGTGCTCTACCGCAGTGTGCGGGAGCTGACATTGCCCTATGCGCATCACAATTTTTTGGTATTGACGCAACTGCACGGCATGACCGATGTGGATGCCGCGATCAAGAAGCTGCTTGCGACGGGCGACTGGTTGGACCGGATTCCATACGAACAGGTCCGGGACAAGCGTTTTCGCATCGTAACCATGGACCGGGACAAGCTGGTGCCGGTCAACATGCGCTATCTGAACATGCTGGAAAAGGCCATTATTGAACAGACGGGCATGAAGACGCTGCGGGAGCGGCCGGATCTGGAATTGTGGATCGTACGGCGCAGCGAGGGGATGACGCTGCTGCTGTGGAGGCTGTGCAAGCGTTCCGTCAAGCCCGAAAAGCCAGGCGCACTGCGGCGCGACCTGTGTACGCTCGTCGCTGCGCTCGCGCGCGTGGGCGGCAAGAGCGCGTTGAACCTCCTCGCATGGGAGGAGACGTTGCTGCGCGCGCTGAAGGACGCGGGTGCGCGCAGCGTCATCGGCGTATGCGAGCAGGAAGAGACCTGCCGTCAGCTCGCGCGCGTGCAGGGCGTGAGAATGATGACTGGAAACGCTGAAAGCCTTCCATTTGGAGAGGGCGAGATGGGCGCGGTCGTCATGCACCTGCCCGAAAAGTGGAACGTTGCCCAGCCGGAAGCTCATCTGCGCGCCATGTTGAAGGAGGCGCGGCGTGTGCTGAGCGATGGCGGGCGCGTGGTGATCGTAGGTATACGCGCACAAGCGGACAATGCGATTTCCCGTGCGCCTGGCTTGGATGTGGCGGATGCGTTCGACGTCCTGCTCAGCGGACGTAAGTGCTCCGTGTGGATTCTGGAAAAGACGGAGGATGCGTGATGCCGTTTTCCGATCGTGGATCAAAGGGGGGACGCAGGTGAGACGCAAAAGGCATGTTCGGATCCAGGCCCGCTTTTATGTGTTTCTCGTCCTTCTGGCGCTGATCGCGCTGATGCTCTTGCTGTGGGTGAACCAGCGGAATCGTCTGGGCACCACTGCCATCGTAACGCAGGCGAGCCTGGGCAGCCAGTATCAGGGGCAGATCGTCATCGTGCGCGACGAGACGCTCTACGATGCCGAAGGCGTGACGCGCGTGGATTACGTGGCTGAGGAAGGAAGCCACCTATACAAGGGCGGCGTCATCTGCCGCGTATACTCCTCTGGATACAATCAGACCGAGATCAACAAGCTGGAAAACTATCGCAGCGCCATCCAGCAGTACCACAAAGAACAGGTCATGCAAAACTACGTCGACGCGCAGTTGGACCGGCTCAATTCCCAGATCGATGCGCTCGCCCTGGAGATTCGAACCCTGGTGCAGGGGCAGGGCGTGGGCAGCCTGAACAACCTGGAAACGCAAATGACCTCTGCGCTCAACTCCCGACAAAATTACCTGCGTCAGAAATATCCGCAGGATCTGACGCTGTCCAGTCTCTACCAGCAGGAAAGTCAGCAGCTCAAAAAAATTGAGAGCTGGACGACGACGTACGATGCCCAGGAAGAGTGCATTGTCAGCTTTTACACGGACGGGTATGAGTCGACCGTCAATGCGGAAACCTATGAAGAGCTGACGCTGTCCCAGGTGCGTTCCGTGCTCTCCGGGCAGCAGCTGGAGACGGACGTCGTCTCACGCGGACGTACGGCTGTGTTCCGTACGGTCCAGCCGGGCATATGGTACGCACTGCTCGTCAGCTCTGAGCGCGACTGGAACCCGGTCTTGGATCAATCCTATAAGATGCAGCTGGAAGGCTTTGACGAACCCGTCGATGCAACGGTGATCTCCTTTACGCGCTCGGGCGGAGACCTGTTGGTGCGCATGGAGATCGACGCGGACGTGGAGCCGGTGCTCAACTTGCGCACGAGCCGTGTGGTCGTCGGCGAGTTTGTCGACGGCGTGAACGTGCCCGTCTCGGCGCTATATGTGCAGAGCAACATGATCGGCGTCGTCGTGTCGGAACTGGGCGTGGATACGTTTGTGCCGGTGACCGTCATCTCCCAAAATGAGACGACGGCATTTGTGAGGTCGATCTACGCCGGCTCACCTCTACAGCCCGGCAAGACGGTAAAACTGTTTAACTGACGGAGGAGAAAGGCGTATGGAGGAAATCCGGCAAAACGTGAAAGCTGTGCAGGAAAGGCTCCGGCGCGCCAGCGAGAAGTGGGGACGCGTACCCGACCTGATCGCTGTGAGCAAGACGGTAGAGCCCGCGCGCGTGAATCTGCTGTGCGGAACCGGCATTACGCAGCTGGGCGAAAATCGCGTACAGGAAATTTTGGAGAAATTTCCGTTTCTTGACGCTTCTTTTGCAATTCATCAAATTGGACAGTTGCAAACGAACAAAGTTAAATATATAATAGATAAGGTATGCATGGTCCAGTCTCTGGACCGCGAGCCGTTGGCTCAGGAGATCGATCGGCGCGCCCAGCAATGCGGGCGGCGCATGCCGGTTCTGCTGCAGGTGAACATCGGACGTGAACCGCAAAAGGGCGGCATGAACGTGGAAGACGTCCTGTCTTTTGCGCGTACGCATGCCAAATGGGCGGGCCTGGAGATTCAGGGGCTGATGGCGGTCATGCCCAATACGCGCGACGAGACGGTGCTTCGGCCGCTCTTTAGGCAGATGCGCGCACTCTTTGAGCAACTGCGCGGCGAGGCGTTGGATGGAACCCAAATCGAGCACCTGTCGATGGGCATGTCAGCGGATTTCGAACTGGCCGCGCAGGAAGGCTCGACCATGGTGCGCATCGGCTCTGCAATCTTCGGAAACCGGCATTATCCGGAGCGGACAAACCGAATCTGAGGAGGAACAACTTACATGGCGTTCATGGACTTTTTGAGCAAGATCGGGGTCATCCTGGGCGTATATCCGGAGGAAGCGCCGGCCGACGACCGCGCCCCCGATTACGACGAAGAGTACGCCGCAGAGGATTACTATGCTCCGCAGGCCAACATCCGTGAGGAGCCTGCCGCTTCGCAGCATGTGCGCGGGGGCATGGGCGCCAAGCGGTCTGCCGTGCAATCCGGCTATGAGCCGGACGAGGAACCGGTCTATTCTTCCCGCAGGGCTGCGCCGAACAACGTGGTGCAGATGCCGCCGCGTGCAGAATCCGAGACGCGTAAGCACAGCGAGATGATCGTATGCGTGCGTCGCATAGAGGATAGCCAGAACATCATCAATTCACTGATCGAGGGCAAGAGCTTGATGCTCAACCTCGAGGAGATTGACGATACACAGCGTCAGCGCGTGATCGACATGCTCGGCGGGGCAGCATTTGCCCTGCGTGGCAAGATGCTGCGCGTCTCACACCGCACGTATCTGCTGGCGCCCTCGACGGTGGATGTGGTCAACAGCATAGAAATGCGCCCGAATGCAGTGCCCACCGGCGAGTTCAATCCGGCATATCGAATGTGAGGATGGGACGCATGATCCTTTATCATCTCCTGGGCGGGGTAAACCTCCTGATTCGTTTGCTGATCTGTCTGGTGATTCTATCCTGCGTATTGCCGTGGTTTCTTCCGGTGCACCATCGCGTCCTTCGCATGGTGGATCGGATCGTGGAGCCGGTTGTGTCCCCGGTGCGCGCGTGGACATACCGGCTCTGGCGTGGGCCGTTTGACATCTCGCCGTGGCTCGTCCTGTTGCTGCTTTCGCTGCTGCAGGGGTTTGTGCAGCGGTGGCGTTACGCGGCGCTGAGGCTCTTGTAATGGATGCGGATAGGTCGCTCATTGCGCGCTTGGACGAGCTGGCGAGACGCTGTGAACGTTCGGGCAGGCCGACGTACACGCGCTTTCTGGATCCAGCACAAGTGGAAAAGGCCGTCTGGTCGGCCGGTCGTGCAGGCGTGCGCGTACAGGCTTTCGGCGGCTATGAGGATGCGGAGCGCGCTGTTTGTCGTTTTTTCTTGGATGAAATGGACGCGCCGGAATGGCCGATTGGCTGTCTATACGCCAGATGGGATGCTCGCTATGCGAGCATTTCGCACCGCGATGTGCTCGGCGCGCTGATGGGATTGGGGATCGCCAGGGAGACAATCGGCGACATCGTGGTGCGGGAGGGACAGGTCTTCCTCTTCGCTTTGCGCGAGGTTGCAGACTATATCGTGGCCAACCTGGATAAGGCGGGAAGAGCGACGCTGCGCTTCCAGTGTGCGCAGGAGCTACCGGAGATTCCGCCAGCGGCTGGACGACTCTTTCGAGATACCGTAGCCTCCCTGCGGCTCGACGCCGTACTCGCCGCCGCCTATCGTCTTTCCCGCGCCGATGCGGCGGCTGTCATTCGAGAGGGAAAGGTGCGCGTCAATTTTATCGAGGAAATGCGACCGGATGCGCCGCTGGGCGCGGATGCGTTGCTTTCCGTCCGGGGCTTGGGCCGCGTTCGGCTCAAAGCGGTGGAAGGGCCCACTCGAAAAGGCCGTATCGCCATCGCGCTGTTCCGGTACGAATAAAAGGTCAAGGTGCTTTTGAAGCATACACACAGAAGGGAGCGATACCATGGCTGTCACGATCGAGATGATTCAGGAAAAGGAATTCAGAAGACAGGCAAACGGATACGACACGAATGAGGTCGACGACCTGCTCGACGACATCATGGATGAAATGGAAGCGCGCGAACACGAGCTGAAGGATCTGCGCGCCCGTCTGGCGCAGGCCCAGGCCGATGCCGAAAAGGCGCCGCGTGTGGCGGAACCCAAGGACGACAGCGAAAGCGCGCGTGTATTGCTGGCCAATGCACAGCGCGTGTACGATCAGACCGTTGCCGACGCGCAGAACCGCGCTGCGGAGATCCTGGCCAAAGCCCAGGAGGATGCAGATCGTACTGCGGCAAACGCCCGCAAGGAGACGCAGTCTCTGAACGATCAGCTGGACACGCTGCGCAGTGCAGTGGCGGATTACCGCGCGCGATTCCAGCGCCTGGTGGACGATCAGATGCACGTGCTCAAGGCGGAGACGGAGCTGTTCAAGTCCAAGTAATGCGGTCTTGTGCGGACTTGCGCCCGGTCTAAGAGACATTGCTGGGCAGGCGGCGGCGCCTGCCCGTTTTTGTATGCCTTGTCCGTGCATTGCCCATACTGGTCTTGGGGTGAGGTTATGGAAAAGCAGCTTCGCTATCTGATCGACCGAATCGAACGCCTGGCGGGCAATGCAGAAAAGTTGAGGTTGAGCGAATACCTGCAATATGTGAGCGATACAAAACGCCTTTTGTGGGTCAATTTTGTTTCGGGTGTGGCGCGTGGATTTGGCTTTGCCGTAGGTTTTTCGCTGTTGGGCGCGCTGTTCATCGTTCTCCTGCAGCGCATAGCGGTTGACAATATACCGGTTATTGGAGAATTTCTGGCCGAAGTCATCCTCGTCGTGGAGAAAAATCTGTGAATCAGGAGGGTATGCATGCGAAAGAAATGGCCCATAGGGCTTGGCGTATTCATTGCTGATCGCGCAAGCAAGCTGGCGGCACAAACGCTGCTGCCCTCCATGCCGTCTGGCAGTTTCGCGCTGATTCCAGGAGTGATTCACCTAACATACGCACAGAATACAGGGATCGCATTCAGCATATTGCCGCTGCCGTCCTGGACGTTGGCGCTGCTGACGCTGGCGGTGCTTGCGTTGGCGACGCTGGCGATTCGGCGTTGGGTGCCCCAAAACGCCTGGAGCGAGACGCTGCTCTGGACGCTTTTGGGAGGGGGGCTTGGCAACTGTGCCGATCGGCTGATCTATGGCTTCGTCATCGATTTTATCGAGTTTCGCTTTGTCCGCTTTGCCATCTTCAATGTGGCCGACATCGCCATCACGTGCTCGTGCGCAGGTTTGGCGCTTCTGACGCTGCTGGAAGGGGAAGAACATGCAAAGAATACGAGAAAAAGTTGAGGAGCAGGATGCGGGTTCGAGACTGGATCAGTTCCTGGCGCGACGAACGGAGTTGACGCGATCGCGCGTGCTACAGTTGCTCGACCAGGGATATGTGCGCGTGGACGGCGTTGAGGCAGTCAAGGCCGGTCTCAAACTGCGCGCAGGGCAGGAAGTCGAAATGGAGGTGCCGCCCACAAAGGCGGCGAAGGTCGAAGCGCAGGACATCCCGCTGTCGATCCTCTATCAGGACGCGGACATTGCGGTCGTGGACAAGCCCTGCGGCATGGTTGTCCATCCGGCGGCGGGGAATGAGGATGGCACGCTCGTCAACGCGTTGCTGTACCATCTGGATGGTCTTTCCGGCATCGGCGGAGAGATGCGGCCCGGCATCGTTCACAGGCTGGATAAGGACACGTCCGGCCTGCTCATCGTGGCGAAAAACGATCGGGCTCACCTGTCGCTGTGCGCACAGTTCAAAGAACGGACGATGGAAAAGCATTACCTCGCATTGGCGACGGGGCGCATGCCGGAATGCGGTCGAATCGATGCGCCGACTGCACGTCATCCGACGGATCGCAAGCGCATGGCCGTTGTGACAGGCGGACGCGCGGCGCAGACCGAATATCGCGTGCTGGAGCTGCTGCGCGGCGCATCCTATCTGGATGTTCACCTGCTCACCGGTCGAACGCACCAAATTCGCGTGCACATGCAGCACATCGGACACCCGCTGGTGGGCGATCCGATCTATGGAGCCAAACACCCCGCCATTCGATCGGACAGGCTGATGCTGCATGCGCATACGCTACGCGTGCGGCATCCTTCCACGGGGGAAGAGATGACGTTCACCTCTGAGCCGCCTGCAGATTTTCTGGCAGTGCTCGACAGGCTGCGTTGACGTCCAAACGCCTCCGCGCATCTTCTCTTCAAATTTTTCCTTCAAATCGTCTCCTAGCATGTCCGCGGTCTGCGCGGATCACAATAGGCGCGTAAAGCGATGCAGGGGGATTGCGGCGATGATGCGAGCGAACCGTCTGACTGGACTGCCGGTGATCTGCGATACCAAAAAAATCGCAAGCGTTCTGTCCGTGGCCGTCGGATATGACGGGCACAGTCTTGCCGGCCTCGTCGTGCAAAGCGGCATGCATGGACCGCGGTTTATTCCATGTGCCCATGTCGTGCTGCTTGGCGACAGGAGCGTATTGGTGAGCGCCCCGGCTGCGCGCAAGCCGCCCGTCATTCGACGCCCGGGACGCGTTCGCGACACAGGCGGACTCCGTCTGGGCTGGACGACGGATCTGGGCATTGATGAGCAGACGCTCGGCGTGCAGGCGATTGAGGTCTCATTCGGCCCGCTGGACGACATGCTCTACGGCCGCAGGTGGCTGCAGGACTTTACATTTGACCACGCCAGCGGGGACGTTGTTGTGCCATGGTTCCCGCTGGAATGCCTTGAATGCAGCGAGAGGAGGACGCGGGATGCGGATGTCTACGTTTCGGGGAATGGCGGCGGGCAGCGTGCTCGGCCTTGCGATGGGCGCCGGGCTGATGATGATGCCGCAAGGACGTAAGATGAAGCGCATGCTGGACAAGGGAAGCGCACAGCTCAAGCGCCAGATGAAAGAAATGTGGGAGCGCTGATGTGCGCGACGGCACAGGAGAAGGCGGAAACGCCTTCTCTTTCCATTTCAATATGGGCGATCATAATATGGGCGATCATAATGAGCCATCATAAAGGCCATCTATGCGCCGGCCTCTGGCGAAAGGGAGGGGAAAGGGCATGCGCGCGAAGCGACGGATGCGCACGGCAATCATCCTGGCGGCGTCTGTTGGGGCCGGCATCTGGCTTTTAACGTACCCGCCTACGCGTGCCGTCGTCAATACCGTGCTTTGGGGCGCGGCCTTTGCGGCGTTGCTGAGCCCGCTGTGCAATGCGTTGGAACGTGTCATGCGCCGTGGACTGGCGATTGCGCTCTCAGTGCTCGCCGCGCTGCTTTGCGTGTCGCTGCTTCTTGCGCTGTTTTTACCACCCGTCATTGAGCAGACCCTCGCGTTGAGCACACAGATGCCGCAGATGTTGCAAGGCATGCGCGACATGGCGCGGCGAACGCAAGCCTTCTGGGGCGGATACGGCGTACACCTGTCAGATGCAGGAGAGCAGATCGTGCAGCGGCTGTCGGAAGCAGGCGCACAGCTCGCACAGGGAGCGCTGCATCAGACGGGGGCGTTGGCCGACGGGCTTTCACGGCTGCTCGTCTCCCTGGTGCTTTCCGTCTATTTCCTGCGTGAACGCGAACTGTTCGGATACCGGCTATCGCTTTGCGTGCCGCTGCGCTATCGCAGGAGGGTGCTCGCGGCGACAGCGGGCATGAAACGCGAGCTTGGTATGTATCTCAAAGGACAATTGACCGTCAGCCTCTTCGTTGGCGTGCTGACGGCCTGTCTTTTGTGGGGGATAGGCGTTCCCTATCACTTGCTGCTCGGCGTTTCGATGGGCGTACTCAACGTCATCCCATATTATGGACCCGTGCTTGGAGCAATCCCGGTGCTGCTCTTTTCGATCGGCTTGGGCGTTGAGCGCATGCTGCTTGCGCTTCTAGCGGTCTTGGCCGTTCAACAATTGGAGGCGAACTGGCTCAGCCCTCGCATCGTGGGCGCGAGTACTTGCGTACACCCGGTGACCGTCATTGTGCTGCTGACGCTGGGAGGTGGAATGGCCGGCGTACGCGGCATGCTGCTGGCCATGCCGGTTTTTCTCGCTGCGCGCGGTTTTTTTCATGCGATGCGCTATTTCCCGGACTGAACGCGCCGAATTTTTCAAATCTATTTTCGCTGCCGCCTTGCCTTTTTTACGATTCCTCGGTATAATACCAACATATAGCACAGAAAGCGAGGCGAATTCGCATGCCCGAACGATTCGAAAACGATACGCGGTATTTCCGCACCGTCGTAGAAAATGCGGACGATGCGCATTCGATCCTGATGCGCGTATATGAGGCGCTGCGTGCCAAAGGGTACGATCCCGTCACGCAAATCGTCGGCTACCTGATGAGTGGCGATCCCACATACATCACGAGCCATCAGAACGCCCGCTCTCTCGTGTGCCGCATTGAGCGCGACGAGCTGATGGAAGAGCTGGTGCGCTCCTATATCGATCACAATGTCACGTGAGGAGGCGGTACCGTGCGCATCCTGGGCTTGGACGTGGGCGACCGACGGATCGGCGTCGCTGTGAGCGACGAGCTGGGCATCACGGCGCAGCCGGTTGAAACCTATACGCGCATTGGATATGGACCGGATGTACGCCACTTTGGCGAGCTGGCTGAGCGCTATGGAACGCGGATGTTTCTGTGCGGTCTGCCGCGCAATATGGACGGCAGCACCGGCGGGCAGGCGCAACGCGTGCGGGATTTTGCCGCCCAGCTTGAGGAAGCAGGCTATACCGTGCGCTATCAGGACGAGCGCATGACGACCGTGAGCGCGCAGCGCGCGCTGCTCGAGGCCGACATGCGCCGCGACAAGCGCAAACAAAAGGTCGACATGGTGGCGGCGGTCATCATTTTGCAAGCTTTTTTGGACGCAGGAGGGCTCACTGCACAATCAATACAGACGAAAGGCGAGGAAGCGAAAATGGACGATCAGGAACGTCTCAACGAAGTGGACGAAGAGATGGAAGCGGAAATGGAAGACGACGACATCGTCGAATTGATCGACGAGGACGGCCAGAGCGTGCGCTTTGAACATCTGATGACGCTCGAACATGAGGGCGAGCTGTATGTAATGCTGACTGCGCTGGAGGCCACCCCCGATACCGATGAGGACGAGGTGTTCATCCTGCGCATCGAGAAGGACGCGCAGGGCGAGGACTGCTATGTCACAGTAGACGACGAAAACATCCTGCAGGCGGTGTTTGGAAAGTTGGTGCGCCTCAGCGAGGCGGACGGGCAGGAGTGAAGGAGTACATGAGCGAACAGGATCCCGCGGTCGTGGAGCTGACCGATCAGGCCGGGCGGACGTTTCAATTCCGTTACGTGACGGCGATGGAAGTGGCAGGCAAGACTTACGTCGTGCTCAGCGAGTTGGAGCCGCACAATGAGCAGATGGAGGACGAACTGCTCTTCCTGCGCGTGGAAAAGACGGCCGACGGCGTCGACGAGTACGTGGTGCCGGACGATCCGCAGGAGGTTGAGGACGTCTTTGAAAAATATGTGGCCTATTCACTGAAGATGGCCATGCAGAGCGTCGACGACGAATCCTGCGACGGTTGCGACGGATGCTGCCATGACGGCTGCCACGGCCATACGCTTCACTAAAAAAGGCTTGCTTTTATGCGGGCCGGGTGGTATAATATCGAAAATCAAAGGCAGAGATGGAGACAAGGCCCGCGCAGGTCGCGCAGCAAAGAGAGGGCGGTCCAGGCTGAAAGCCGCCTATGCACGATGCGGGAAATTCACTCCGGAGCCGCTTTGCTGAAAGCAATCATAGGCAAAGCCGGGAAAGCGGCCGTTATCCGCGCGAGGCCTTACCGCAGATGCTCTGCGCGAGGTGAAGTTGGGTGGTACCACGAAGCTGCATCAGCTCTCGTCCCTTGGCGGACGGGAGCTTTTTTGATGTGAACGCAAGACCAAGGAGGAGGCCATTCTATGAACATGCATGAGCAGCTGCAGCAGATCCAGCAGGAATTGCAGGATCAGCTGCGGCAGATTCAGGATTCCGGCGCGCTTGAGGCGCTGCGCCTGAAGGTCTTGGGCAAAAAGGGCAGTCTGACGCAGATGCTGCGCTCGATGGGCCAGCTGTCTGCGGAGGAACGTCCGGCGATGGGCCAGCTGATCAACAAGGCGCGTGAGGACATGAGCGCGCGGCTGGACGAAGTTGCCCGGCGCATTCAGGAGGCCGAAAAGGAGGCCAGGCTGCGGGATGAGGCGCTGGATGTGACGCTGCCTTCGTCTGGGGCGCATCAGGGCTGCATGCATCCGATCTCAATGGTGATCGACCAGGTCACGGACGTGCTGACCGGCATGGGATTCGAAGTTGTCGAGGGCCCGGAAATCGAACTGGACCACTACAATTTTGAATTGATGAACATCCCCAAGAACCATCCGTCGCGCGACGCGCAGGATACGTTCTACTTTGATGAAAATATGCTGCTACGCACGCACACCTCGCCCGTACAGGCACGCATCATGACCACGCGCAAGCCGCCGATCCGCATCATCTGCCCGGGGCGCGTCTATCGCGCGGATGAGGTCGACGCCACGCACTCGCCGGTGTTCCATCAGATGGAGGGACTGGTCATCGACGAAGATGTCACGATGGCCGATCTCAAGGGCACGCTGGATGTGTTTGCCAAGCGTCTGTACGGCGAGGACATCCGTACCCGCTTCCGTCCTTCGTTCTTCCCGTTCACTGAACCGTCTGCCGAGGTCGACCTGACCTGCGTTGCCTGCCACGGCAAGGGATGCCGTGTGTGCAAGGGCACGGGTTGGATCGAGGTGCTGGGCTCGGGCATGGTCAACCCGAAAGTGCTGGAGATGTGCGGTATCGACAGCAGCAGGTACAGCGGCTTTGCGTTTGGCGTGGGCATGGAGCGCATCGCGATGCTGCGCTACGGCATTACCGACATGCGCATGCTGTATGAAGGCGACCTGCGCTTCCTTTCGCAGCTGCGCGCCGACTGATACGACAGGGGGAATGCGACATGAAGGTACCTATGCAATGGCTCAAACAATATGCGGACGTTCCGGTGTCCGCCAAAGAATATGAAGAGCAGATGATCATGCACGGCACGGGCGTGGAGGGCATTGAGGACGTCGCGCAGCAGGTGCAGAACGTCGTCGTCGGCCGCGTGCTCTCTGTCGTCAAGCACGAGAACTCCGACCACATGGTCATCTGCCAGGTGGACGTGGGCGATGAAGTGCTCCAGATCGTCACGGGCGCGCCGAACGTATTTGAGGGCGCGCTGGTGCCTGTGGCCAAGTGTGGCGCGGTGCTGCCGGGCGGCAAGCGCATCCAGAAGGGTAAACTGCGCGGCGTCGACTCCAACGGCATGCTCTGCTCCGGTCCGGAGCTCAATGTGCCGGTGGACCTGTATCCCTCCGTGGGCGACGAGGGAATTCTCATCTTTCAAGAGGACTATCCACTCGGTGCGGACGTGCGTCCGATCCTGGGCATTGACGACCAGATCGTCGACTTTGAGATCCTCGCCAACCGGCCTGACTGCCAGTGCGTCTGGGGCGTCGCGCGGGAGACGGCTGTGACACTGGGCACGACCTTCCGCAAGCCCGAGATCAGCGTGCGCGGCGTGCCGGGCAAGATGGATGACTTCGTACACATCGACGTGCGGGATACCGATCTGTGCCCGCGCTATGTCGCGCGCGTGGTCAAGAACGTGCGCATCGCGCCGTCGCCAATGTGGCTGCGCCGCGCGCTGCACGGCTGCGGCGTGCGCTCGATCAACAACATCGTGGACATCACCAACTACGTCATGCTCGAGACGGGCCATCCGATGCACGCGTTCGACCTGGCGAAGGTTCGAAATGGACACATCGTCGTGCGCCGTGCGAATGAAGGCGAGACGATCGTGACGCTCGACGGCAAGGAGCGCGCGCTCTCCACGGAGATGCTCGTCATCGCCGATCAGGAGCACGCGACCGGCATCGCGGGCGTCATGGGCGGCGAGGAGTCGGAGATCACCGATGGCACGCAGACGGTCATGTTCGAGTCCGCAGCATTCGACCATGCAAACATCCGCGTGACGTCGCGCACGCTGGGCCTGCGCACAGAGTCGTCCGGGCGCTTTGAAAAGGGCGTCTGTGCGGCCACGGCGCGCGAGGCGATCGACCGCGCCTGCCAGCTGGTGGAGATGCTTCAGGCCGGCGACGTCATCGAAGACGTGGTGGATGTCTATCCCAACCCCGCCCCCATTCGTGTGATTGAGGCGTCCGTGCAGCGCATCTGCCGGCGCATCAGCGTGGATGTGCCGGGCGAGACGATGAAGCAGATCCTCGAGTCGCTCTCGTTCGGCGTGGAGCTGAACGGCGACACGCTGCGCGTGACGGTGCCGCGCTTCCGCGAGGACGTCGAGCGCGAGGCGGACATCTCTGAGGAAGTACTGCGCATCTACGGATTTGAGCACTTGGGCTCCACGCTCCTGCGCGGCGAGACGATGCCCGGCAAGCGCAGCGCGCACATGCACCTGACGGACAAGGTGGGCCGGATCCTCACGGGCATGGGCATGTACGAGATCAAAAACTTCTCGTTTGTCAGCCCGAAGCTGCTGGATCAGCTGCGCCTGAGCGCAGACGACGCGCGTCGCCATCAGCTGCGCCTGCTCAACCCATTGGGAGAGGATACGAGTGTGATGCGCTCGACGCTGGCTCCGTCCATGCTCCAGACGCTCTCGCTCAACCAGAGCCGCGGCAACGAGCAGGGAATGCTCTTTGAAATCGCGCCCATATTTGACCCGGACGCGCACACGTCGGACGGACTGCCAGACGAGCATCAAATGCTCTGCATTGGCGCATATGGCCCGCGGGTGGACTTCTACACGGTACGGGATGCGGCCATGGAGCTGCTGCGCCAGTTTGGCATTGCCTGCGAAGTGGCACCGGCTGCCGAGCCGTACCATCATCCCGGCCGCGCCGCCGTACTTTGCGCCGACGAGGCGGTCGTGGCGCGCGTTGGCGAGATCCACCCTGACGTGCTTGAATCCTTCGGCCTGTCGCGCCGGGCGCTGCTAGCAGAGATCGACCTGCGCGCGGTTGAGAAGCTGAAGCGACCGATGGGCGAGGTCAAGCCGCTGCCACGCTTCCCGGCTGTCACGCGCGATTTGGCGCTGGTGATGGATGAGACCGTGCCCGTGGGCACTGTGCTCGCGTCCATTCGAAAGGCTGGCGGCGCGCTGCTGGAGAGCGCCGAAGTGTTCGATGTCTACCGTGGGGCGCAGATGCTGGCCGGTCAGAAGTCCGTGGCGTTCTCGCTGGCGTTCCGCAGCCCGGAGCGCACGCTTGTAGACGAGGATGTGAACGCCGTGATGAAGAAGATCCTTTCGACTTGCGAACGCGAATACGGCGCGCAGATCCGCGCCTGAGGAGGGAGCCGCATGCCGAGTCTGAACGTCCGCATTGACGCGTCGACGCTGCGCTTTGCGCTGCTGGGCGGCGCGCTCCCGCATACGTGGTCGCCGCAGATTCACAATTCCCTCTTTGATGCCTGTGCGCTCAATGCGGTCTACATTCCGCTGCCCATTGTGGATGGCGCTGCGCTGCCATCGGCGATCGACGTGCTGCGCCAGAGCTTCTCCGGCTTCAACGTGACGATCCCGTATAAGGAGGCAGTCATCCCATTCCTGGATGAACTAGACGAGGCTGCCGCGGCGTGTGGCGCGGTCAACACGGTGCGTGTCAGTGAGAAGGGACTGCTCACCGGCTACATCACGGACGGCCTGGGCATGATGCGCGCGCTGCAGGAGGCCTTGGTGGATACGGATGGCGCGGACGCATTGGTGCTCGGCAACGGTGGAACGGCGCGTGTAGCCGCCTATGAAATGCTGCGCCGGGGTGGGCGCGTGACGCTCGCCGTGCGCAATCCAGAGCGGGGAAGGGCGCTCGCTGCGGCGCTGGCCGAGACGCAAAGGGACGGTGCCGGTCGCATTGCCTGCACGACGCTTTCAGACGTTTCAGGGGCGCACGACCTGCTCATCAACTGTACGCCGGTGGGCATGTATCCGCACAGCGGCGTCAGCCCGGTGGAAGAGGAGGTCGTAAAGCGCTGCGGAGCGGTCTTTGACGCGGTGTACAATCCGCCTCAGACCAAGTTGCTCGAGTATGCGCAGCGCAATGGCATTAAGGCAGTCGGCGGCTTTGGAATGCTGTTTTATCAGGCCGTCGAGGCGCAGAAGATCTGGCTGAACCATCTGCCGAGCCCCGATGCGCAGCGGGAGATCTTCCGCCTGCTGTCGCGGGAAATATGACGTAATCTCCTGGAAAGACAACAAAAAACCTCCGGTCGGTTTTGAACGATGTCCGACCGGAGGCTTTTTCTGTTTACAGGTGCAGGCCGTTGTTGATGTATCCGGCGAGTATTTCCGCAATCTTTGCATTTTTACCGCCGCGGGCGACGATGACGTCTGCAAATTCGATGTAGTTTCGGATGTAATGATCGAACATTGGCTTGACCGTGTTCAAATACTGTGCGGAAATGCCGTCAATATGACGGCCGCGCTCCTTGATGTCACGGTTGATGCGGCGCAACAGACAGATGTCAGGCTCTACGTGCATGTAGAGCTTGAGGCTCATCATATCGCGCAGGCGCTTGTCGTAGAAGACGTGAATCCCCTCGACGATGACGACTTCGCAAGGCTGAATGAGCTCGTTCGTGTCTGCGCGTCGGTGCAATGCGTAGTCATAGCGCTTGCGCGTGATGGGATGACCGGATAGGAGGGTCTTCATGTCCTGCAAAAGCAGGTCGTGATCGAAGATGGAGGGTTCGTCGTAATTCAGGCGTTCGCGCTGCTCAAAGGGAAGTTCCGGGTGGTCCTGATAATAGGCGTCCTGATTGATGATGCAAATATCCTTCGTCGCCATGGCGGCGAGCTCCTGCGCCAGGGTGGACTTGCCACTGCCGCTTGCGCCGCAGATTCCGATGAACATCGTGGATCACCCTTTCTACTCTATCCTTATGAAGATACCATTTCTACCTCATTCTTGTCAAGCAGGGAACGATTTTGTTCAAAATCCTTGGACTTTGTCGCTTTGTGTGATATCATGAGGAGGAATGGAGTTGAGTATATGCAGCAAGCGGGGCGCACGGGAAATACTCTGCCGAGGAGACGAGGGCAGGCGGGCGAGGTGTTTCGGCTGGCGGGCCCGGCAATCGTAGAAAATCTGCTGGTGACCCTGGTGCAGTATGTCGACACGGCCATGGTTGGCAGCCTTGGCGCGGTTGCGACCGCAGCTGTGGCGGTCAATGCTTCGCCAATGTGGCTGCTCAGCGGCATCATGACGTCCGTGGGCGTGGGAGGTATGGCACTTGCGGCGCGATTTTATGGTGCGGGCGATTATGACGGCGCGGAGCGCGTGTGCGGCCAGATGGCGGCCTGTGCGGCGGTGTTATCCGCGCTTTGCATGGCTGCCGTCTGCCTGATCGCAAACAGACTTCCGGTCTGGATGGGGGCGGAGGCGGAGGTCGCGCCATTGGCGAGCGACTATCTTCGCATCGTCGCCCTGGGCTTTATCCCCAATTATATGGGCATCGTGCTGGCCAATGCCTTGCGCGCGGCGGGAAATATGCGAACGCCCATGCTGTTGACTGGACTGGCCAACGTACTCAACGTCATCGGCAATACGCTGTTGATTTTTCCCTCCCGCACGGTCCGGATATGGGGATTTGTATTTCCCATGTGGGGCGCGGGATTGGGTGTGCAGGGAGCTGCGATTGCGACGGCGCTCTCAACCGCCGTATCTGGCATTTTGATGATCCTGGCGCTCGTCTGTGGTAGGCGTACACACATGCGGTTACGTGGGAAATATCTACGTCCGCAGGCCGCGCTACTCATGCGAATGCTGCGCGTGGGCGTTCCGGCGGCGTTGGAGCGCATCGCGATCAACGTGGGTCAGATCCTGTTTGCACGCATCGTCGCCTCGTTTGGTACGGCGCAGTTGGCGGCGCATCACTTGGCAATTACGGTAGAATCGCTCGGCTACATGCCCGCATTTGGCATTCAGACTGCGGCAACCGCGCTGGTGGGTCAGTCGCTCGGCGCAAAGCGTCCGGATCTCGCGGAGGAGTATGGCCGCATCTGCAACCGCATGGGCATTGCATGTATGTGCCTGGCCAGTGCGCTGATGGTATTGTTTGCGCGTCCGTTGATGGCAATTTTCACGCGCGATGAACAGGTGCAGCGCATCGGCGCATGGCTGCTGTGTTTCTGCGCTGCGGAAGAACCGTTTTTCGGTGTGGCCATTGTGATGAGCGGCGCGCTGCGCGGGGCAGGGGATACGCGCGTCCCATTTTATATTTCCCTGTGCACGATGTGGTGCGTTCGCTTGGTGGTAGCTTACGTCTTTGGCATCCTGATGGGGCTTGGCATCTACGGTGCGTGGATGGGTATGGTTGCGGATCTGGCGGTTCGCGGTGTTTGGCTGCATATTCGTTTTGTCCGAGGAAAATGGAAGCTGATTACAGTTTGATTGTGGTTGGAACCAGGCGCTCCTTTGACACGTCTTTGTGACAGTATACTGTGAAAGGAGCGTGACGCGATATGCGCACGCCGCGCCTGATTCAAGCGATTGTACGGACAGGAGCGATTTGTATGGTGGTTGCTTCTTTGAGTATGTCCTTTTCGAATGGGCGGGCCTCTGGACGCGAGACGCAGACGCAGCCCATCTGCGCTGCATATCTGATGGATCGTGCTTCGTTGACACTGCGCGACGAGGACGCACAGCACTTGACGCATCTGTATTATTCATTTGGGCAGATTGCAGACGGGCGGCTTTCCGTGGATCATCTGGAGAACTGGGATGCGGTGAAGGCCTATTGCGCCAGGCATCCGCACATTCGTCTGCTTTTGGCGATTGGCGGCTGGGGAGCAGATGGATTTTCGCAGGTCTCAAGAACGGCGGAGGGCAGAGCTCGCTTTGTCCAATCGGTAATCGACGTCGTACGTATGCACGGTCTGGACGGCATTGATCTGGACTGGGAATATCCGACGATCGCGACGGCAGGCATTGCGGCCTCGCCAGACGACCGGGCAAACCTGGTATTGCTCGTGCGCGAGCTGCGCACGGCGCTCGATGCGCTCGGCGCGCAGAACGGCAAAACCTATCATCTGAGTCTGGCCGTCGGCGCTTCTCGGGAGACGACGAAGGGCATCGACGCCCAGGCGCTGAACGGATTGCTCGACTGCGTAAACATCATGACATACGATTTGCGCGGCGAAAAGAAGGCGACGCACCACGCCAATTTGTATGCTGCTGCCGATGACGCAAGCGGCGTCAGCGCTGACGCAGCCGTGCGCCTGATGGAACAGATGGGGTTTTCGCGCAATAAGCTGGTGATTGGGGGCGCCGCCTATGGGCGCATTTGGACAGGCGCGCGCGAACTGGGGGCCGCTGCGCTGAACAACGGCAACAAGGCCGTCTCCTATGATACAGTGCGCAGCTATATTGCCTCGGGCGATTATACATACCGCTGGGATGAATCAGCACAGGCTCCTTACCTCGTCGGGGCGGATCGCTTCGTCAGTTTCGATGACCCCATGTCCATGCGCCTGAAGGGGGAATATGCGCGCCGCAAGGGATTGGCCGGCATGATGTACTGGGAATATACGCAGGACTCCACGGGCGCATTGTTGCGCGCCATGTCGGAAGGCCTTCGAACCGATTGACACGCTGCGCATAAGCTGTTATTGAGCGCACTGAAGGCCTGGAGCATCGGCTCCAATCGGCTTCAGGCGGAAAGGAGCAGCTTATGAAAAATCCCGCTCTTTGCGGCGCATGCGCGCCGCCCTGCACTCCCTGCTGTGAGACGCCGCGGCGCTACCTGGTGGACCGGGTCGTCTGTTCTGGAAGGGAATGGATTCGTTGCCTGGATACATGCCTGTGCGTGTCCGGCCTTTGCGATTGCTTGCCTGCGCCGTTGACGCTGACGGAGATCTGCTGGAGCGGCGCGCCAGTCTGCAGCCGGCGCTGCGCCGATGTGCGCGGCGCGCTCGTCTATGAGGTTGAAATCCCGCTGCGCGCGATCATACGGGACGCGGCCTGCTGCGTGCACGAAGGCTGTGCAAAGGTCTGCGTCAAGGTTTGTCTGCGCTGCCCGCCTGCCGAAGCCTGTGGACGAGCGATTTTCCTTCCCTCTGTTCGCCTTGCCTGCGGACCGGTTTGCTCGCAAGGGCTGTCCTTTGACGCCCGTCTGACCTGCGATGTTGAAGGGTATATCGTGCGTCCAGAGATCGTCTGCATGCACGCCCCGGACCGTCCGCTCCCGCCAAAACCCTTGCCCCTCTATCCGGTTCCGTACGATCCCTATAGAAGTTGAAAAAACGGTTGTGCTTTACGTAATCTTGCGCTATAATGTAAAGAACATTTTTGCAAAGGACGAGTGTGCATGAGGATGTTGGAAGATAAGATCCGTGCGGAGGGCCGGGCGCTCAATGCGGACGTTCTGCTGGTGGACTCCTTCCTCAACCATCAGATCGACGTACAGTTGATGAAGGCAATCGGTGAGGCGTTTGCGTCGCACTTCATGGGGAAGGGCATTACGCGCATCGTCACAGTGGAAAGCTCAGGCATTGCGCCCGCTGCGATGACCGCGCTGGCAATGGGGCTTCCGCTCGTGGTCCTGAAGAAACAGACCTCCCGCATCATGAACGGCGACGTCGTGCAAACCACCGTGCAGTCTTTCACCAAGGGCACGCGGTATGAGTTGACGCTCAAGCGCCAATTCGTCTGTCCGGACGATCGCATTTTGTTGATCGACGATTTTCTGGCCAGTGGAGAGGCGGCCATGGGCGTTCATGCGCTGTTGACGAGCCTCAACGCGCAGCTGGCCGGCATTGGAATCGTCATTGAAAAGTCGTTCCAGCCTGGACGTCAGCGCCTGGAGACGCTGGGATGCGACGTATATTCGCTTGCCCGTGTCAAACGGATGGACGCCGGGACGATTGAATTTCTCGACGAGGCGTAAGCACATGGAGCGCACAGCGCGACGCCGACGGCCCTTTCTTTTTCAGGGCCGCCGGCGTCGCGCTTGTCTTTGCCACTATGCGCATGCATCGGCAAGCCATTTGCGTGCCTGCAAGAGCCAGGGATGCGGACAGAGGATCATGCCGCCGTCCATCGTGAAGTCGATGTAGGCGAGGGCCGCGCGCGCGAGGGAATGCTTGAGCTCACGTTCGACTGCTGTGCGATAGGGAGGTTCGCCTCCGCGGTCCCAGGAGATCTTGTCTGCAAGGAATACGACCAGATCGTAAGGGGAAGGGGCTTCCTTTAGCGTGGTGTGACATTCAATCGCGGAGAGTATGCGTTCGTCCGTCTGCATAAAATCCTCTGAGGCGATGACGCGTGAGATGCGTTGATGCAACAGAAACGGATGCTGTCGCTCCGCATCGGCCACCCAACCCCCATGTGATTGCATCCATGCAAGCATGTCTGAAGCTCCTATGACGGCGCTGATGTCGTGCAGCAGCGCGGCGTGTTCACAGGCTTGTACGCATAGCCCTTCGCGCTCCGCAAGGGCACGTGCAACATCTGCGACGGCGCATACGTGCCTGTACGTTTCCATCTTTCCATTTCGGGTGAGCGTTTCACGGACAGCCGTCATCAGGTCGGCTGACGCCGGCGGATGAATATAGGGAAAGCATTCCAACAAAACGGAAGCCTCCTTTTCAGGTTGAGCCCAGCGACTGGGGAAGAACAGAAATCGGGGACCGCATAGGCGATCCCCGTGACGACGTCAGGCAAATGGATTTTCATCTTTGTAGAGCATGCCCTTGGGTTGATTGAAGGCGACATCCTCGACGCCCAGGCACTTGAGCGCGGCAAACAGCACCTTACCGACATTCGCAAAGGCGACGGCGCCGTGATGCGGATAGTGTTTGGCAATGAGCACATGCCGGTAGAAGCGTCCCATCTCCGGAATGGCGAAGACGCCGATGCCGCCGAACGAGCGCGTCGCAACAGACAGGATTTCGCCCTCAGCAATGTAGCTGTGAAGGGAGGTATCCGCAGCGCTTTGCAGACGGAAGAAGGTGATCTTTCCAGGCTTGATGTCGCCCTCAAGCGTACCGCGTGTGATGTCGGGCTCGGTGTCTGGCTCCAGCGAGCGCTTCATGATGCGCTGGAACTTGATCTCGCCGCTGCGCAGGTGGCACAGCGGGGTGTTGCCGCAATGGAAGCCCATGAACGTGTCGCGCAGGGCATACGCATATTTCCCGCGGATCTCACTTTCGTACATGTCGGCCGGCACAGAGTTGTTGATATCCAGCAGCGTGGGAGCGATTTCCGTCGCGCAGGCGATGATGTACTCGCTCAGCGCGCCGTAGATGTCCACCTCGCAGGAGACCGGAATCAATCGCGCGGTCAGGCGGGAGTTGACGTAGCAGGGCACGAAGCCGAACTGCGTCTGGAAGGAAGGCCAGCACTTGTTTGCAAAGCAGAAGTACTCGCTTGCTCCCTTATTCTGCTCGGCCCAGTCGAGCAGTGTGATTTCATATTGCGCCAGGCGCGGCAGGATGCCGGGCATGCGGTTGCCCTCTGCGAGCTCTTGTTCCATGCTGGCGATGACGCCGGGAATGCGCGGATCGTCTTTATGTGCATGATAGGCGGCATACAGATCGAGCTCAGAGTTTTCCTGCACCTCAACGCCCAAGTCAAACAGCGCCTTGATGGGCGCGTTACAGGCCAGAAAATCGTACGGACGCGGGCCAAAGGTGAAGATCTTCAGCTTGCGAAGGCCCAGCTGCACGCGAGCGATGGGGACAAACTCTGCGATCATTGCGGCGATCTCTTCGGCTGTACCGACGGGATACTCGGGGATATACGGGCGCAGATGGCGCAAAGACAGACTGTAGCTGGCATTGAGCATGCCACAGTAGGCATCGCCGCGTCCATCGATCAACGAATCCTGGCTCTCCTCGGCTGCCGCGACGACCATGGCCGGGCCGCCAAATTTTTGAATGACCTGCGTCTCAGGCCCTTCCGGACCAAAGTTACCAAGGAAGAGCACCAGCGCGTTACAGCCGCTTTCGCGCAGCTCCAGCAGCGCCTGCTCGCCATCCGTCTCATTTTCGACAGTCGTGCGGATTTCTACGATCTCACCGCCGGCCCTGCGGTAGGCTTCCACGACGGCTGCGCGACGCCGCTCGGAGAGGGTGATGGGGAAGCAGTCGCGGCTGACCGCGACGATGCCGATTTTGACGTCGGGAATATTGCGCATGGAAAGAGGACCTCCTTGTGCGGATGTTTTCTTCATTTTAGCACAAACAGCGTACAATGCAAACGCTTTTTTCAGTCCTGTGCCGTTACAATGCACAAAAATCAACATTTGCCGGAGTGTGCCCCTTCTAAAGAGTGAATGTTTCAAAAATCCCAACTCTTCCGTATATGGACAAGGTGGAAAAATTCAAATACAGATGTTACAATATGTATATCGCATAACTCAGCAGTGACAGAGGTGAATGGATGAATATCAGCTGTGTTTGGGAACACAACGGCAACGATACCCTGCTCCATGCAATAAGACCGGTTGGAGCATACACAAGAGGACAGAGCAAAGAAATCGCCTTGGGAAAGATGGAACAGGAGGTGATCGACTGTCTGAAATGGCAGAAAGCCCCCATTCCGGAGAATATATCCGTTGAAATCGTGCAGGAGAAATGCAGCGAACTTTCCATCGCCGACGCAGATACAGATGTCCTTTTTGAAGCGGAAAAGCTGCCCCTGAACATGGAAACATATATCGCCTTGAAACGCCTGGCATTGAAATCGGCAAAAGATTTTCTGGAGCTATATGCGTCCGTGCCCAATGCAGATATTGGATCGAATCTGGACAGAAGGACTTTTTATGGAAAGGTCCCACAAACTGCGAGGGAAATGTACGAACATACAAAGAGCGTCAACTCATATTATTTTTCGGAAATTGGCATGGACGTGGACAACAGCGGAACCATCTATGACGGCCGCAGGAGAGGTTTTGAACTGCTGGAAAAATCAGCTGACTTCCTCAAGAATTCCATTGTAGAAGGCAGCTATGGGGAACTGTGGTCATTGAGAAAAGTGTTGCGGCGTTTTGTATGGCATGATAGAATTCATGCAAGGGCGATGTATCGAATGGCGCAAAAGACGTTCGGCAAAATCGGATGCAATCCGTTCATGTTTACAAGATAGCCGCCAGCTGTCACAAGGACGCGGGACCAATCGGCAAAATGTCAACCGTTCAGGAGGGAAGACCATGCTTCACATCGGCTGCCATCTGTCTGCAGCGAAGGGATTTGTGGCGATGGGCCGTCAGGCACTTGCCATCAATGCCGACACCTTTCAGTTCTTCACGCGCAATCCGCGCGGCGGTAATGCCAAAGTGCTGGATCCACAGGATGCGCTTGGGCTTCGAAAACTCATGGAGGAGAACGCCTTTGCGCCGATTCTGGCGCATGCGCCCTATACGCTCAACGGCTGTTCAGGCGACGAAGATGTTCGCGCCTTTGCGATTCGAACGATGCGTGACGACCTGCAGCGCATGGAATATCTGCCCGGCAATATGTATAATTTCCATCCCGGCTCACATGTCGGTCAGGGCGTAGAGCGCGGCATCGAACAAATCGCAGCCATGCTCGACGCAATGCCACTGGACGATCTGCATACGACCGTGCTGCTGGAGACAATGGCGGGAAAGGGAAGCGAGATAGGCGGGAAGTTTGAAGAGCTGCGAGCGATCCTGGATGCCGCGCGACTCGGGGACAGGCTGGGCGTGTGCCTGGATACATGCCATGTCTATGACGCTGGCTACGACATCGTCGGGGATTTAGACGGTGTGCTCGCACGTTTTGATGCGGTCATCGGCCTGCATCGCCTGCGCGCCATCCACTTGAATGACAGCAAAAATCCCTTCGCAAGCCATAAGGACCGGCATGAAAAGATCGGACGGGGGAGCATCGGCCTGGAAACCTTTGTGCGCATCGTAAACCATCCGCTGTTGCGGAAGCTGCCGTTTTATCTGGAGACGCCCAACGAGCTGGACGGCTATGCGGTGGAGATTGCAATGCTCAGGGAGGCGGCCGCCTCATGACGCGCGCACAGGTGCTCGACTGGCTCAAGGCGCATGCGGAGCCCGACTACGGGATCTTTGCTGCGTCCCTGATTCCCGGCGTTTCGGACGTCCTGGGCGTACGCCTGCCTGTATTGCGCCAGTTGGCGCGCCAGCTTGCGCAACAGGGCGCGCAAGAGGCTCTGGAGTCGATCCCGGAGACGCCATTTGAAGCGCGGATGCTGCGCGGGTACGTCATAGGATATGCGAAGACAGACCTTGTGCAAAGATGGAAGTGGGTCGAGGCATTTCTGCCTGTGATCGACAATTGGTCGATCTGCGACAGCTTCTGCGCGACGCTCGCTTCGCGTTTAACCGAGGAGGAACTGCGTACCATATGGCCGCAGATTCGGATGTTTGCGCAAAGCGATGCGCCATTTGTCGCACGGTTTGCCATCGTGATGATGATCGATGCGTATATGCGGCCCGAATACATTGACTGCATGCTGGCCGTGCTGTCCGATGTGCGATGCGACGCATACTATGTTCGCATGGCTGTCGCATGGGCGCTGGCCACGGCGTTGGGCGAATTTGCAGAGCAGACCAGGTGCTTTCTGGGAAACAGCGCAATACACCCATGGGTGCGTCAAAAGATGGCGCAAAAGGCGTGTGAGTCCCGGCGCGTATCATTGGAAGACAAGCAATGGGTACGGACGTGGGCGAAGAAAGCGCCTATCTAAAACACTTTCATGGATGCGCTGCTGCGGTGCATCCCGGAGAGCCTGCTGTGCATGGAGGTGAAACGGATGAAAAAACTATCGCTGGACGTGTTTTTGCGGTTACGCAAACTGATCCACAGAAATGCAAGGCCCCTCGATTATACGATGTGGCGGTATCTCTTTGAGGATGGTAGCGGCGATGCGTTCCTCCTCGTTTTGTCCAGCTATCAAAATGAAGACGGAGGCTTTGGACACAACCTGGAATGCAACAACTGGAACCCGCACTCATCCCCATACACAATATGCATTGCGCTGGACTATCTAGATATTGTGGGCGATACATTCAGCAACATCAAAGACGACATCATTTCCGGAATCATGAAGTACCTCAGG
The DNA here is from genome assembly GCA_944349855.1 of uncultured Eubacteriales bacterium. Lineage (GTDB taxonomy): Bacteria > Bacillota > Clostridia > Christensenellales > Aristaeellaceae > Beduinella. The sequence goes on from CALVNS010000005.1 coordinate 49,018, forward strand.
TCCGGAGCATATATGCTGGCGTCTGGGTGGGTGGGCATGCAGGGGATTCCCGGCAACAACGATTATGCGCATATGCCATGGTTTCATTTCGACCCAGAAAAGGCTTCGACAGCCGACATCGGCGTCACCAAGCGCCTTTCGGATTTCGTTCTCCGGTACGCAGAGCAGGACAGCGACCTTTACCGCCTGGCGGCAGAGCTGAAGGAAAGGTACAGGGCTTGCAGCCAGGTCCTGTTGTACGGCTATCCCGATTACGACCCGGTTGCATTGAACATCAGAGCGTTCGATCCCGCTACGTGGCCATCCTGGCTGCCGGTACCGGTGTATTTTATCGGCTCTCCCCAAAGCGACGATTATGAGGCGTGCGCACAGGTCGTTCAGACGAACCTGGATACAATCGTCGATGCTCTGCATAATACATATGAGATTCAGGTTCCCTCTTTGGAAGACGCAGACGCATACGAGAGAAGCAATCCGCATCCGGATGGCAAGAGGTGGTGTGTGGCCGAGCAGACCATCGGAAATTATTATTGGGGGACGCATTTCATCGTTCGTGATTTAAACCTTCTGAAAAGGTTTGACAGATTGGACTTTCCGCTGCCAGTGCATGCAAAATGAGTGTCACGGGACGGGATGGGTATGCTTGCCTGATAACGACATGAGAGCAGCCGAACGGCTGCTCTCATGTTTTGACATTGAGGCGTTTTTGAGATTATTTGGCGGCTTCGCGGATGGCATTGGCCGGCTTTCTGCGCTGTGCGCCGCTCCATGCGTGGATGACGAGCGCAACGGCGATGACGCCATAGGAGATGAACACGCGGAAGTACTCGCCGATGGCGGCATTGCCGAACACGTTTTTGCCAGCGTCCGGCGCCACGATGAAGAGCAGGTGAAACAGAATGCAGCCCAAGAGCGCCTGTGCGTTTGTTGCACGCACGATCGAAGCGCCACCGACGAGAATGGCCGCGCCAGCATACAGGCCGACCTGCTCGTGCGCGCCGTAGGTCTGCAGGCTACCCATGTTCTGCACAAAGATCAACTGTCCCCAGCCGGCCAGCACCGTGGAAATCATGATCGCGATGATGCGCACGCGGTTGACATTGATGCCGGAGGCGTTGGCCACTGCGCCGCTCTGTCCAACCGCGCGGAACTGCTGACCCAGACGCGTGCGCATGATAACGACGTTGAACAGGCACAGCAGCGCCACCAGGCCAAACGTAGCCATCGGCACATTGACGGTGATAAAGAGCGCCTGCAACGCCGGAATTTGAATGAGCAGGCAGGCCGCGATGGGGAAGGCAAGGCACACGGCCAGGCGCTTGATGTCGCGCTCGGAGGACAACGCAAACCGAACGACACAATACACGGCGATGACCGCCATGAAGACGTACAGCGCCTGCTTGAACGGGAGCCGCCACAGGCCGTCAAGCGCATACTTGAGGCCTCCCTCGAGCGACAGGTCCATCGTGTTGGCAACGCCGACAGATCCCTTGATGACCAGTGAGGGATTGGAAAGCGGAATCAGGTTGCCGAAGATGAACAGGAACAGCAGCTGATACAGACCATTGGCAAAGTAGCCCAAGATCATCGAGCCGATCATTTCCTGGCCCTTCATCTTGTTGAGCAGCTTGCCGATCAGGAAGCCGAAAAATCCGGCGATGGGAACGGTCATCAGCGCGGCGACAACGAAACCCAGCGTGCCGGGAATGCCCCATTCGAGTACCCAAAGCAGCGAGATCTGCGCAGCCATCGCACCGATGGTGATGGCAAAGTTGATGCCCATGCCTGCGACGATCGGAATGATCAATGCCAGCACGAGGAAGGCATTGCGGGACAAGCGGCCGAAGAGTTCAAACATGACGTGCGAGGGCGCCAGCCCGGACAGCGCCAGGCACAGCGCGCACAGCAGCACGAACATGACCGTGACCGCGTTCTCGCGCAGGAAACTGGAAAGAAGCTTGCGATCACGCACGAGAAGCACCTCCCGACTTGGTCAACGCGTAGAGGATGATGCCGTTGGAAATCAGGATGCGCAGCGTCTCCGAGATGGTGCTCTGCGGAACCAGGACGTTCGCAACCGGCATGCCGAGCGTCAACACGCCCTGGAACAGGAACGTGCCGATGATGACGTGGCTGATGCGCGCGCGGGACGTGCTCGCGCCGCCGATCAGAATGGCAGAAGCGGCGACGAAACCCAGCTGACGAGGCGCCTGATACAGCTGCATGAAGCCGTAGCTCTGGCTATAGACGATGATGCCAACCGCGCCGAGCATGGTCGACAGCGTCGTGCCGATGATGCGCATCTTGTCTACGCTGATGCCCGTAGCCTCGGCAAAGCGTGGATTGTCACCGACTGCGCTCATCGCGATGCCCGTCTTGGATCGCATGAACAGCCACATCAGCAGACAGCAGAACGCCATGAACAACAGCAGGCCCGTGGGAATGGTGATCCCGAAGACCTCAAAGGACAGGAAATCGTTGAGCAGATGCCGGTAGGAGGATTGCAGGCCCAATGTAACGCGCAGGCCATCGCCCAACGGCCATTTGAGCTCGGGGGATTGGAAGGGGAGGACCAGCCAGCCGATGCACATGAGGGAGACGATCGAATAGCCTACGTAGGTTGTGACGGCCATTTCGTTTCCCTTCAACCGGTTGAGCAGCAGGGCGTACAGATAGCCCAGAATAGAAGAAATCACCAAGCCGACGGCGATGGCGAACAGGAATCCAGGCCAACCGCTGAATCCCCATTCGATGCACAGCAGACCGCCCAGCAGACCGCCAATGATGCCCAGCGGCAGGCCCAGGTTGAGGCTGATGCCACACTGGATGCCGGGCAACATTGCCAGCACGAGCACGCTGTTCATGCCCAGGCGTACGATTGTATTGCCCAGGAGTGAGGGAAGCGACAGACCGTAGAGCACCGCCAACAGGCAGAGCAACACGAAGAACATGCCGATGATGAGGCGGGGGAGCCCTAGCTTTTTGACCAGCGACTGATAGAAGAGAACGAGCAGCGTAAGGATGAACAGCCCAACGGAAATCGTGAGCAGATTGCTTCCGTTGCGCATCACAAAGTACAGCAAGCCGCCTTGATGTGCCGTTCCAGCAGCAGCCACATAGCGGTCGTATTGCGTCTCAAAGGTATCGCCGGAAACGTAAGTGAGCGAGAGCAGCGTCGGCTTCAGGGTGTCCAGAACATCATCCGTCAGATCCGGAAAGATGGTCATCAGGCTGGCCTTGAGCGCAACAAAGCGCTCGTCCACGACGGCCTGCAGCGCGAGCATCTCTTCGGTAGCGACGAAGCCTGACAGGTCGATGACCATATCGACCATCTCGACTTCTTCTTCGGAATCGGCGGCAACCTGCGCCTCTGCAGCCGCGCGGAATTCATCCTCATGCTCTTCAATGTAGAGTGCCTGTGCGGCGGATTCCGCCTCATAGTAGTCGCGCTGTGCGGCCACCAGGTTGTTGACTGCGACCTCCAGGTCGGTCGTATCGACAGTGGAGAGGTCCACGGGTTCAAAGTGGAAGGAGGCACGCGCTTCTTCCTCGGCCTGTGCAGAGGCTTCGCGAATTTCGCTCATGCCGCCACCCTCGGCCCGCACGCGCGCGGTGGCTTCGGCCTTGGCCGCTTCCACGTATGCCTCGACAGAGCCTGCGCCGGCCGTGTTCAGGATGGATTGCAGCCGAAGATCGCGGATGACCGCCACGCCGGCCGCGCCGCCGCGCGCCACCAGACCGTAAGCGCCTGTGCCGATGAGCAGCACCGTGACGGCGGCGATGACAATGACCGCAATTCTCTGGGACAGGGACATCTTAAGCATGGCCGTCCGCTCCTTTCTCCGGTTTGATGCCGGACATCGCCAAGCCGAAATCCGCATCCGGACTGTCCGGAGGCAGAATATCGACCAGCTTGCCCTCGGCGACGATGGCAATCCGATCGCAGATCGAGCGCAGCTCCAGCAGCTCCGAGGAGACCATGACGACCGTCATGCCCATCTCGCGGTTGAGCCGCACGAGCGTTTCGAGTACCAGCTTTTTTGCGCCGATGTCGATGCCGCGCGTCGGCTCGGAGACGAAGATCAGCTTCGGCTTCATCGTCAGCGCGCGCGCGACACACACCTTCTGCTGGTTACCGCCGGAAAGCGTACCCGTATGCTGCAGGGGAGATGTGCAGCGAATGTCGAGCTCTTTGATCATGCGCTGCGCGTGTTCACGAATCTGCCTGCCGTTTTTGAAATGCATGCCGGCAATCGTGGTCAAAAAATCGCCGTTGATCTGCATGGCGTTGAACACAATGTTATCTTCAATGGATTCGTCCAGCAGCAACCCAACGCCACGGCGATCCTCGGAAACCATCGCCAGTCCCTTTTGCAGCGCCTTGCGGGCATTGTTGAGCTCCAGTTGCTCGCCAAAGAGAGAGACGCTTCCGCTGGCCGGATATAGGCCCATCACGCCATTCGGAATGCCAACCTTGCCTTGACCAGCCAGACCGCCGATACCCAAGATTTCGCCCTCATGCACGTCCAAGGAGACGTCCAACACTTCTTCTCCGGGCATATCGACCGCAAGATGTTCAATGGAGAGTGCAACCTTTGCATTTGGGTCCAATGTGCGGCGTTCGACGGAGATCATCGATTCGTTCTTGCGGCCGATCATCAGCTCGGCGAGCTCAACGATCGACGTATCCCGCGTCTTCAGGGCGCTGACAACCTGACCGTCGCGCAGGATTGTGATGGAATCGGACGCGGCCATGACCTCGTCCAGACGGTGCGTGATGAAGATGATCGCGATGCCACGCTCGCTGATCTTCTTCATGACGGAAACCAACTGCTTGGCCTCGCTTTCCGTCAGCACGGCAGTCGGCTCGTCGAATACGAGCAACTTGATACCCGTCTTGTCGATTTCGCGTGCGATCTCGACGAATTGCATATATCCGACGGGCAAGCCCTTGACCAGCGTGTACTCGTCAATGCCCATACCGACGCTATCCAACGCTTTGCGCGCGTCTGCGGCCATTGCGGGCATATCCAGCCGCTCCAGATTGCGTCCGAAGATCCGGCTCAATGCGCTGGGACGGGTAATCTCACGGTTGAGCTTGATATTTTCCGCGATTGTGAAGCCAGGCAGAAGCATGAATTCCTGATGCACCATGCCGATTCCCTTGAGCATGGCGTCATGCGGGGAAGAGATGGTGACCTTTTCGCCGTCCAGATAGATCTCACCGTCAAAGCCGCCCGTGTTGTGAATGACGGGCATGCCAAACAGCACGTTCATCAGCGTGCTCTTGCCCGCGCCGTTTTCACCGAGCAGCGCGTGGATTTCGCCGGGCCGGATGCGGACGTTGACATCCGAAAGCACGGTATTTTCACCGTATCGCTTGGTGATGCCCTTCATTTCCAATACGTATTCTGCACCCAATGAGGTGTACCTCCTCTAAGGAAAGCCGACCCGCTTCCGTGTAAGAGAAGCGGGTCGGCGCTTTCATCGGAATCGTCCGATTATGACGACTGACAGGGAGAGATTACTCCGCCGCCGGCTCCAGGTAGTCCGCAAAGTCTACCGGCTCGAGCAGGATGGTGTAGTAGTTGTCCAGCGTCTCTCCGTCCGCATTGGTGTAGTTCTCGATCGTGGCGCCGCCCAGCTTCTCGGTGAACAGGGCGTTCAGCGCTTCGCTGTCATTGCGCTCGGTGATCTCGCCCTTGATGTACGCCTCGGCATACGCAACGCCGATATCGATGATGCTCATCGCGACAGGCGCCGGCCACGTGGAGTAGCGGCCCACAGCGTCATACTCTTGCAGCTTCGCAGCGATCTGACGCAGCGCGTCCTCATCATCGCCGCCAGCCTCCAGCTGATCCAGGCCCAGCACGGCGGGGAAGGCATGGTAGGGGCTCGGGCAGCACGGCTGCGGATAGTAGGCATTCGGCTGGGTCAGGATCGCGGTCTGCAGCGGCTCCTGCATGCTGCAGTTGGTGGTGAAGAACGCAACCTTCTTGCCAGCGTACTTCTCCATCTGCTGGGGAACGTCTTCCAGAATGAACTGCTGAGAGGCGGAGGCGCCAGCCTCGGCGGTCGGATCGGGCGCGGTGACGTCCACAAACTCGATGCCCAGCGCTTCCGCGTTGGCGGCGAGCAGGTCATGACGCCCAACGATCAGCTCCATGGCCATGTGACGCGGGAAGGAATAGTGGATGAACACTTCCACGCCCCACTCCGCGCACTTTTCCATGATGGTGTCGCCCTGCTTGATCTCGTCCGCATACATGACGATATCGGAAGCGGCGGAGATGACAGCCGGGTCTTCCTGCGGGGTGCCAACAATCGTCAGGATGTCGTCACGTCCCATTTCCTTCAGGCGGTCAAAGCCGGCCTTCGCACCGGGCACGCCCTGGCACATCACGATGGCCTTCACGTCCGGGTCGGAACCAAAGGCGACGATCTTGGAGACGGTCGTCTCCATCTCGGCCATGAAGCTGTCCGGATAGGTGTCCGTGATGATGTGATCGGGATCAGCAGCCTTCGCACGCTCGGCGGCGCGGAATTCTTCCTCGCCCTGAGACGTGGTGCCCGTCAAGATCGCGATCTTGTAGTTGCCTTCCTCCGCCATGGCGCCGGCGCACAGGCTGAGCAGCATCGCGATAGAGAGGAGCATACAGAGCAGCTTTTTCATGTGGTTTCCTCCTTCACGTTTTGGTCTGACGACCATCTATGGCACCCCTTGACAGGGATTCCAACAGGGGAAATCACGGAAGGCCAAGGGCGCTTCGCCCTCGCAAGCACTCCGTGAGCCGAAAGCTCAGACAGAACAGATTGCTTTTATGCTTCAACCTCGGTTTTGATGCGCGGTCTATAGGCGTATACGGCTGTAGGGGATACCCTTCGAATCATTCGCGGAAGGCTGCTTTGCTTGAATAAATTTATGATATAACATGATGAAGAAAATGTCAAGCAAAAAATTGCATTTTTACAAATCATATAATGCATTTGTAATACAAAATGGACGTCAACAGGAAGGAGACTGCTCCTGAACCCTGGCGTGTTTTTGACAATGCGGCATCCGTATGATATAATGAATCATCATTTTGGTACAATCCACCGAAAGAAAAGAGGATATCGAATACGATGGAAACGATTCGAAAGTATGTGGAAAGGCTTTGGAAGGACCCTGAACTGATCCGCTATGTCGTCATTGGCGCATGCACGACGGCCGTCAATTACATCGTGTACCTGCTCGCACGCGCCGTCGACCTGCACTACATGGCCGCTACGGTCCTTTCTTCAGTGATCGCCATTCTTTTTGCGTATGTGGCGAATAAACTGTACGTCTTTCGCTCGCATACAGACAGCCTGAAGGCCTTCGCGATTGAATTCTTCAACTTTATTTTGATGCGCGTGGTCTCTCTTGGGGCTGATGTCCTCCTGATGAAGCTCATGGTTGACGGAATGCATCTGAATGACCGGATTGCCAAGATCTTCGTACAAGTGGTCGTTGTCGTGCTGAACTACGTCTTTTCCAAGCTGTACATCTTTAAAGGACAGAAAAAATCGTAAAGAAAGGACATTTCAAACTCAATGAGATCGCAAAAAATATTGAAGGTATGCGCGCTGGCGCTTTGTGCGCTGTTGACGATCGGCCATGCTTCGGCGGAATACAGCATCGCCGTAGACGATCTCTCTCTGGCGGAGGGGTTACCGAACTCCGTGCAGACAATCGCGCTTTTTTTGACCGACAGCGCTACCTCAACAGATGTTCAGACCATTCTGCTCGCTTCCATCGACCGAGAGAGTGGACGTGCGTGCATGACAGACCTCCGTACTGATATTTTGGCGCAAATTTCGCAAGTTGGAATGATCCCTCTTGCAAAAACTTATGCACTGGGTGGACCCAGTCTGATGATGAAGTCGCTCAACGAGCTGCTGGAGATGAACGTCAGCAACTATGTGACGTTAGATGTCAGCAGCTTCGTCCAGATCGCCGAGAGCGTGGGCGGAATGCAGATGACCCTCTCCGCCGATGAGGCGGCAGCCCTGCAGTGCGAGGAAGGCCTGCAAACGCTGGACGGCGAGCAGACGATGGCTTATATGCGTTTGCCAGATGCCATGGATACCGGGCGTAGCCACCAATACAAGGCCGTGATGCAGCTGCTCTATCAAGGTACGCGCGACAAAAATCCCTTCGCGTTGATGAGTCTGGCACGCAAATTGACCAGCACGATGACGACCAACATGGGGCTGCTGGACATGATTTCCCTGGCTACTACGGTCATGAACGGATCTGATCGCGAAGAATACATGCTTCCAACCACAACGCCGCTCTCTGAGGCTGAGTACGAGGGAATGGCCGTCTATCAGGGAGATTGGGATGCCATCAGCAGCGAACTGCACGCCTTTTTGTTCCTTGAATGATGATGGAGTGACGCCGTCGTTTGGAGCATCCAATATACATACATTGTCTATACAAGAGACTATATACGATTGAGCGTGGAAATAGACGGAAATCTTCGCGTCTATATATTAAAGGGGCTGCTTCCTTGTGGAAACAGCCCCTTTGTCGACAGTCTGGGCATCCAATGGACCGGCCTCTTTGATGGCATTCAGCGTGAAGTGGAATCGTTCTGCGCGCCGTCTGGCACTTCATCTTCCTTTATATCCTCGCGTATATCCTCGCGCAGAACTGTATGGGATGCAGCGGCGCGCCGGCGATCCTCGAGCATGGCGGCATAATGCTTGCGCGTGGTATTGACGTCAGCATGTCCTAGGACATCCGCTACCAGATAGATATCCTGTGTGGCGCGATACAGGTTGGTGCCATAAGTACTGCGTAACTTGTGCGGGCTGATCTTCTTCTTGAGCGGCGCGGCGATCGCGGCATACTTCTTGACGAGGTTTTCAACTGCACGCTGTGTGATACGGCGGCGCTGGATCGAGAGAAAGAACGCATTCTCATGGCCGGGCAGCGCTTCGATCTCGAGTCGTTCTGCGAGATACGCCTGCAGGGCTTGTGACACCTCTTCGCTTAGATAGAGCATGACCTCTGCGCCGCCTTTGCGCGTGACGACAAAGGCATTTTGGGAAAAGTCGAAGTCGTCAATGTTGAGCCCAACGCACTCACTGACGCGGATGCCGGTTCCCAGAAACAGGCTGAGCATCGCCAGATCCCGCTTTTGCGTAAGCTTGTGAAACTTTTGCTGACGCTGAGACAGGTTTTCTCCTTTTTCGGCCTCATCGAGGATGCGTGCAACTTCGTCCAGCTCTAAGCGGATGATCGCCTTTTCATGCCGCTTGGGCAGTGGAACCAATTCCGCCGGATTGCCCGGTATGCGCCCATCCGCATACAAATATTTAAAAAAAGAGCGAAGGGAAGAGAGCTTCCTCATCTTTCCATATTCGGCGTTTTCAAGCTCTCGCGAGGAGACATTGCCATCTGCGTCAACGTCATTTTTATAGTAAAGCGTCAGATACTGGCCATAGCGTTCGATATCACCTTTGGTAATTTTGCGCAGGTCTTCATCGTCGAAGGAGAGAATCGCTTTGCCGTCAAACGTACGCACTTCGGAGGACAAATACTGAAAAAACGTGCGCAGGTCATATGCATAGGCCAGACGCGTGAGCGCGCCGGTCTGCGGCTCGATGGCGATGAAGTAATCCAAGCAGCAACGCGGCAGTTCGCGTTCAAGCTTGCGCAGGTCTTCAGTGCGCTTGCGTGCAGTCTGTTTTTGATAGTCGTTGGGCATAGCTCAAACACCGGCTTTCCGCTGAAATGGCACTTATAGTATAGCACACTGCAAAAAGCACGTCAAACACTTCGTAAAAGAAGGCTTTTGCGAAGTGTTTTGCGTCTCACTCTCTCGCCTCCGAAGAAGTCCTCGGCTTGGCATAGCGCTTAATCTGATCTGTGGCCAGCTCGTCGCAGCGATTGTTGTTCGGATTGTCTGCGTGTCCCTTGACCTTGTGGATTGAAACGTCGTGATCCTGCATGAGCGTCAGCAGCCACTTCCAAAGGTCTTGATTTTCGACAGGTTTTTTGGCGGCATTTTTCCAACCGTTTCGCTTCCAATTGTCAATCCAGTGTTGATTGAAGGCATTGACGAAATACGCCGAATCCGAATAGACGGCGACTTTGCACGGCCTTTTGAGGGACAAAAAACCCTGAATGACGGCGAAAACTTCCATCCGGTTGTTGGTCGTGTCCGGCATAAAACCAGACATTTCCTTCCGATGCTCTCCATAGATCAGAATTGTCCCCCATCCGCCGGGGCCCGGGTTGCCGGAGCAAGCGCCGTCTGTATACATGGTCACTTCTTTCATCCGTTCACTCTCCAGATCGGCCTAAAAAACCCGCTTCGCCTTTAGGCGAAGCGGGCGTTTTGAGCTTCAGGCGATGTTACTGATTCTTCTCCAGGATCGCAGCATGCGCAGCCGCCAGACGAGCGATCGGCACGCGGAACGGCGAGCAGGAGACGTAGTTCAGGCCCACCTTATGGCAGAACATGACGGAAGACGGATCGCCGCCATGCTCGCCGCAGATGCCCAGCTTGATGTCGGGGCGGGTCTTACGGCCCAGATCGGCAGCCATCTGTACGAGCTTACCGACGCCCTTCTGATCCAGGCGAGCAAACGGATCGGACTCGAAGATCTTCTTGTCGTAGTAGGCATTCAGGAACTTGCCGGCATCGTCGCGAGAGAAGCCGAACGTCATCTGCGTCAGATCGTTGGTGCCGAAGGAGAAGAACTCGGCCTCCTTGGCAATCTCGTCCGCCGTGACGGCCGCACGCGGAATCTCGATCATCGTACCGATCTTGTACTCAAGCTGCACGCCCTTCTCGTCCATAACCTGCTTGGCGGTATCGACGACGATCTTCTTGACATAGGCCAGCTCCTTGACCTCGCCGACCAGCGGGATCATGATTTCCGGATGGATGTCGTAGCCATCCTCCTGCTTGACCTCGATCGCGGCTTCGATGACAGCACGGGTCTGCATCTCGGCGATCTCCGGATAGGTGACGGCCAGACGGCAGCCACGGTGGCCCATCATCGGGTTGAACTCATGCAGCGCGTCGATCTTGGCGACGATGGCCTCAGAGGTGGTGCCCAGCTCCTTGGCGATCGCGGCAATTTCTTCGGTCATATTCTTGGCCGGCAGGAACTCATGCAGCGGCGGGTCGAGGTAACGAACGGTCATCGGACGGCCCTTCAGCGCCTTGTACATGGCCTTGAAGTCGCCCTTCTGCATCGGCAGAATCTTCGCCAGCGCAGCGCGGCGCTGCTCTTCCGTCTCGGACAGAATCATCTCGCGGACGGCCGCGATGCGGTCGGCCTCAAAGAACATATGCTCGGTACGGCACAGGCCGATGCCCTCGGCGCCGAACTTCACAGCGACCTCGGTGTCGCGCGGATTGTCGGCATTGGTGCGGACCTGCAGCTTGCGGGCCTCATCCGCCCAACCCATGAGGGTGGCAAAATCGCCGGAAACGGACGCGTCAACGGTCTTGATGGCTTCGCCATAGACGTTGCCGGTGGAGCCGTCGATAGACATCCAATCTCCCTCGTGGAAGACAGTGTCCCCAATCTTGGCCACCTTGGCCTCTTCGTCGACGACCAGCGCGCCACAGCCGGCAACGCAGCAGGTGCCCATGCCGCGTGCAACAACGGCCGCGTGCGACGTCATGCCGCCACGGGCGGTCAGGATGCCCTGCGCATGCGCCATGCCCTCAATATCCTCAGGAGAGGTCTCCAGACGAACAAGGACGACCTTCTGGCCAGACTGAGCGGCAGCGGTGGCTTCGGCGGCGGTGAAATACACCTGGCCGCAGGCAGCTCCCGGAGAGGCGGCCAGACCGGTGGCGATCACCTTGGCGGCCTTCAGCGCGGAGGCGTCAAACTGCGGATGCAGCAGCGCGTCCAGCTGCTTGGGTTCGACCTTGAGCACCGCTTCTTCCTTGGTGATCATGCCCTCGTTCACCAGGTCGACGGCGATCTTCAGCGCAGCGGCGGCCGTGCGCTTGCCATTGCGGGTCTGGAGCATGTAGAGCTTGCCGCGCTCGATGGTGTACTCCATGTCCTGCATGTCGCGATAGTGCTTCTCGAGCGTATCGGCGATCTTGGCGAACTGCTCATACACCTCGGGCATGACGTCCTTCAGGGTCGCGATCGCCTGCGGCGTGCGGATGCCGGCCACGACGTCCTCGCCCTGCGCGTTGATCAGGTACTCACCATAGAGCTTGTTCTCGCCGGTCGACGGATTGCGGGTGAACGCAACGCCCGTGCCGGAGGTATCGCCCATGTTGCCGAAGACCATCGACTGCACATTGACGGCCGTGCCCCAATCGCCGGGGATGTCGTTCATGCGGCGATAGTAGATGGCGCGGGGGTTATCCCAGGAGCGGAAGACGGCCTTGATGGCCTCCATCAGCTGGACCTTCGGATCCTGCGGGAACTCCTCGCCCTTCTCTTCCTTGTAGATCGCCTTGAAGCGCTCGGTGACTTCCTTCATGTCCTGCGCATTCAAATCGGTATCGAACTTGGCGTGCTTCTCTTCCTTGATGGCGTCGAGCACGCGCTCGAACTTGGACTTGGGGATCTCCATCACGACGTCGGAGAACATCTGGATGAAGCGACGATAGGAGTCATAGGCAAAGCGCTCATTCTCGGTCAGCTTCGCCAGGCCCTTGACGGCCACATCGTTCAGGCCGAGGTTGAGGATGGTGTCCATCATGCCGGGCATGGAAGCGCGCGCACCGGAGCGAACGGACACGAGGAACGGATTCTCCAAGTCGCCGAACTTCTTGCCGCAGATCTCTTCGGTCTTGGCGAGGGCCTCGTAGATCTGCTCCACGATATCGTCCCCGATCGTCTTGCCGTCCTGATAGTAGCGGGTGCAGGCTTCCGTGGTCACGGTGAAGCCCTGCGGCACCGGCAGGCCCAGAGACGTCATTTCGGCGAGGTTTGCGCCCTTGCCGCCCAGCAGGTTGCGCATGCTGGCGTTTCCTTCTTTGAACAGGTATACGTACTTCGTCATGCCTAAGTCCTCCTTGTTCGAAAGCACATTGTGCAAGAAGCGGCGCCGACAGGAGCCGCAAACTTGACGCAGACGGAAGAAAGCCATCTTCATGGCTCACCCACAAAATTATACTATAAATTTCCGAAAATAGCAAGCGAAAAACGAAGGGAAACCGGCGCATTGTCTCAGTTTTTTGCCAGATGCAAACCGTCCTTTTCAAATTTCTTACGCGCGGCGCGAACGAGCGCTTCGGCCTCGGAATGCAAATGCGGGTCCTCACGAAGCTCCCGCCATGCATCCTGTGCCTCCTTGAGCAGTGCGGCCTCTGCGCAGAGCATCAGCGCAGGCATGCGGGGTTCGCCGTGCTGCCGGGTGCCGAAAAATTCCCCCGCTCCACGGATCTCCAGGTCGCGCTTTGCAACAGCAAAGCCGTCGCTTGTCTCCACCAGCGTGCGCAGGCGTTCGTTAGGTCTGGCCATCAGGAAACACCAGCTTGCCCGCTCTCCGCGCCCCACGCGTCCGCGCAGCTGGTGAAGTTGAGCAAGCCCGAAGCGCTCGGCGTTCTCCACGACCATGACGGAAGCGTTGGGTACATTGACGCCGACTTCGACGACAGTCGTGGAGACGAGCACGTCCAATTCGCCCGCCTCAAACGCACGTAACGTCTCCTCTTTATCCGCTGCGCGCATTCGCCCGTGCACGAGTCCCAGGCGAAGCGAGCGAAACGGACCGGCACGAAGCGCTTCATAGCGCTGTGTAGCGCTGGCACACTCGTCCTCCGGCAGTGATTCCTCGACCAGCGGACAGACGATATAGGCCTGCGCGCCTGCGCTCACTTCTTGCCGGATGAATCCATACAGGTCATCGCGTTTTTCTTCGCTCACGATGCGCGTGCGCACCTCTCGACGCCCGGGCGGCAGCTCGTCCACGACGGAGATGTCCAAATCGCCGTAGAGCACGAGTGCAAGCGTGCGAGGGATGGGCGTTGCCGACATCACCAGTACATTGGGCGATTCCCCTTTCAGCGAGAGCCGCGTGCGCTGGCGCACCCCGAAGCGGTGCTGTTCGTCCGTCACGACGAGCCCCAACCGCGCGTATTGGACGCCCTCGGAGATGAGTGCATGGGTTCCAATGACGATGTCCCAGCGCCCCTCTGCGATGGCCTCGTACGCCTCACGGCGCTTGGCGGCAGACAGCTTGCCTGTGAGCAGGCCGCAGCGCACGCCCAGCGGAGACAGCATGGCCTCGGCGGTGCGCATGTGTTGGGCGGCTAGCACCTCGGTGGGAACCATCAAAGCACCCTGAAACCCATGTCGGGCGGCTGCAAAGAGCGCAGCGAATGCGATGGCCGTCTTGCCGCATCCCACGTCGCCCTGCACCATGCGCGCCATGGCCGTCGGCGCAGACAGATCGTTGAAAATCTCCCGCAGCACGCGCAGCTGTGCGCCGGTCGGCACGTACGGCTGCGCGCGCCAAAAGGCCTCGGCGTCCGCATCGGAACAGGAAATACGCGTTCCGGACGGCCTTTCCAGCGTCGCGCCCGCAATGGCCGCCTGAAAGAGCAGGAGCTCCTCGAACGCCAGGCGCCGCTTTGCCTGTGCCAGTCCCTGGGCATCCTGTGGAAAGTGTACCTGACGCAGCGCCTGGATGCGTGGGCAAAGTTGATGGCGCTGCAAGAGGCGCTCAGGCAAGACGTCTTCGCACTCACAGGTGGAGAGCATCTTCAGTACGGCATCCCGGATCAGCTTCTGCGGCACGCCGGGCACCTGCGCGTAGACCGGCGTGATACAGCGCTGCGTTTCAATCGACGGATTGACGGCATAAAGGCCGGTCTTTCGCCGCACAATGCGCGCAAAAAACAGAAGGCGTTCCCCTTCGTGCAACCGCTGTTTCATCCAGGGCTGATTGAACCACAGACAGCGAATGGCGCCGCTCTCGTCGCGCACGCGGGCGCTCACCCACGTCATCCCATGCGCTCGGTGCAGGTGTGCCGGGCCATCAATCCATCCTTCAAAGGCGCACTGCATGTCGTCGCTCAACGCATCTACGGGTGTCGTGACTGTGGTGTCCTTATATCCGCTGGGCAGTCGGTCCAGCAGTTGCTCAGGCGAGGTGATGCCGCGCGCCTCCAGCGCCTTCTGGCGCGCCGGCCCAAACCCCTTCAACGATTTCCATTCCACAATCCTGCCCCATGTCGGGGCGCCGTTCCCCCTTTTACTGCGACGACGGACAGCCGTCTGGCTGCCCGTCCACGCATCTGCTGTGATTTATTCCGCAGAGAAGAGATAGTAGTACAACGGCTGGCCGCCGTAATGGATCTCCACATCCCGATCCTGATACATGTCGGCGAACTCGTCCGTCAGCGCCTGAGCATCCTCCTGCTTGGTGTCAGCGCCGTAATAGACGGTGATCAGCTCATCCTCATCCGTGACGAGCACCTGCATCAGCTCCAGAGCGACCTGATGCACGTCATTGCCAACGACTTGGATCTTGCCGTTGTAGATGCCGATGATGTCGCCCTCCTTGATCTCCTTGTCCTCAAACGAGGAGTCGCGCACGGCGAATGTGATCTGGCCCGTCTTGACGCGGTTGGCCGCCTCCGTCATGACCTCTGCATTGTCCTCTGGGCTCAGATCGGGCTGGAAGGCGACGACCGCGCCGATGCCCATTGCGACGTTCTTGGTCGGGATGACCACGACGTTCTTTTCGGACAGCTCCGCCGCCTGCGTCGCTGCGAGGATGACGTTGGAATTGTTGGGCAGGACGAAGACGGTCTTGGCACGGATGGACTCCACCGCCTCGAGGATGTCCTCGATACTCGGATTCATGGTCTGGCCGCCCTCGACGATGTGATCGACGGACAGATCCTTGAAAATGCGGGAGAACCCTTCGCCCAGCGAGACGGCGACCATGCCATAGTCGCGCAGAGGCTCTTCGACCTTTGCTTCACGCGCTTGGCGGGCCTGACGCTCCTTGCGCTCTTCAACCATGTTGTCGATCTTCAGGTTGATCAGATCGCCCATCGCGCAGGCATACTGCAGGGCCTTGCCCGGGTCATTGGTGTGCACATGCACCTTGACCATCGAGAAGTCACCCACGACGACGACGCAATCGCCGATGCGCGCCAGACGGCGGCGGAACGTGTTGATGTCGTTTTCCGTGATCGTCTCCGGCATGTCCTGAATGATGAACTCCGTACAATACTTGAAGGTGATCTCCTCAAGCGCGTCGTGATCATCCTCAAAGTCGAGCATCGCCGCCTCGCCGACGGTCATGCTTGTGTCGTCGATGTGTTCGCCGTTGAGCGTGGCGCGGTATGCCGTGAAGACGGTCAGCAGTCCCTGCCCGCCCGAGTCCACCACGCCTGCCTGCTTGAGTGCAGGCAACATGTCCGGCGTCTTTTGTAGAATGGACTCGCCGCTTTGCACGACGACATCCAGCAGCGCATGCATGTCGTCGGGGTTCTTGCGCACCTGACGCTGAGCCTCTTCCGCAATGACGCGGATCACGGTCAGGATGGTGCCCTCCTTGGGCTTCATGATCGCCTTGTACGCAGTCTCTGCGCCGCATTTGAGCGCTTTGGCAAAGAGCACCGGCGTGATGACTGCGGCCCCCTCCAATCCGCGCGCGAAGCCACGGAAAATCTGGGACAGAATGACGCCCGAATTGCCGCGCGCCCCCTTGAGCGCCCCCTTCGAGGCCGCTTCGGCGATCTTCGCGGCGCTTGAATCGTCCATGGCGGACAGCTCCTTGACCATGGACTTCATGGTAAGGGACATATTCGTGCCGGTGTCGCCATCCGGAACGGGAAATACGTTCAGCGCGTCGATCGCCTCGCGGTTGCGCTCCAGTAGGCTGGCACCGGCCAGCACCATCTCTTTGAACAACAAACCATCAATGGTTTCCTGCAACAAGTTCTCCGCCTCCAGTTTGTAGGAAAGGCCGCTTTAGACGCGAATGCCTTCCACCGTGATATTGATGCACCGCACTTTGGCGCCGGTCATGCTTTCCATCTTATAGCGAACGGTTTCCGTAATCGCGTTGCAGACCTCGGCGATCGAGATGCCGTACTCCACGATGATGAAAAGATCGACGTCGATGACGTTCTCATCGACACGGATCTGCACGCCTTTCGTGAGGTTTTCGCGGCCGAGCCATTCCACAAAACCGTCCTTGGCGCGCTTGGAGGACATCGCGACGATGCCGTAGCACTCCAAAGCGGCGTAGCCGGCGACCTTGAGCATGACATCCTCGCTGATTGAAATCGTACCCAGATCATTTTTGATCTTGCATTCCATTGAGAAACCCTCCTTGTGCAAGGGTCCAGAGACCCGTTCTCATTGGATCAACTTACAGTATACAGGATTTGGGCCTGTGGCGCAAGGACATTCCTGCAAAAAATAATATGGGCCGGAAAGATACGGTTATGCGGGCGCATGTTTTTTTCAATTCGGTTTGCAAAAAAGCCTTGTCAAATGGAGAAAAAAATGATAAAATAATTCCGTTATACGATTGTTCCCGCTCCAGAAGGAGGTGTAACTGATGGGGAAGTTCTGTGAGGTTTGCGCCAAGGGCACCATGTCCGGCAACAACGTCAGCCACTCCAACCGCAAGACGCGTCGCAGCTGGGCGCCGAATACGCAGCGTGTTCGCGTGGTGGTGAACGGGAGCGTCTGCCACATGAACGTGTGCACGCGTTGCCTGCGCAGCGGAAAGGTGCAGCGCGCGCTGTAAGTCTCAAAAAGAGCGATAAAAAACGTGATCCACAGCGGGTCACGTTTTTTTCTTTTGTTCAGCGCGCAAAGAGCCTCAAAAAGCCCCGCAAAAAACGGGGCGCGCGCAGACAGACCATTCGAATGCGCACGGTCCGGCCCCCCTCCTTTCCTCACGGCGTTCGGATGAGGAAATACCCCAACACGATCAGCGCGGCACCGAAGAGGACGACCCACAGCCGGAAGGGAATGCAAAGAAAGATGAGGAACAGCCCCAACAGCACGAGCAGCACGCCCAACAGCGTGCCCAGGCCGCATCGGCCGCAGGGACGAGACCAACCGCACATTCCCCTGCACCTGCCCACGAATCATCACCCCCCGCTCTAGCCTATGCGCGCACGGACGTGGATGATGCGGGCATTGCCAATTCTCGGGCCCGACGTTGTCCCTTTTACATGTGATTACATCTGTTTTTGCTGAAAGAAGAGGACGTCTCCATCCGCGACCTGGACGTGTACGATGGAGTGCTCAAACAAATTGCTCACACCGATCGGATGGTCGCATGACATGGCATAGTCGTGCAGCGGGTAGTGCGCGCCCGTGAGCGATACGATGTGCGCCTCGCCCAACGACAGCAGCGAAAACGTCTGCCCGGGCCGTCCGGCAATCTCGCGCCGGCCTCGCAGCAGCTCCACGCGCTGCGTATCCTCCTCGATGGAGGCGGTAATGCCGCGGTTGTATGCGCGCACGAGCAGCATGCAATTGGCCAGCGCATGGTCGAGCCTGCCGCCAAGCGCGCCGGTCAATGTGACATGTGTGGCGCCACGCCGGATCACCTCGTCCAGCGCGGCGACGCCGTCGGTATCGTCCTTTTCACAGGGGAGCCGGAGCACGTTTCCGGCCTGCGCGTAGCGTTGCAGGGCTTCGCACGGCACGCTGTCCATATCGCCGATGACGGCATCCGGCCTGACGCCAGCCGCCTGAGCAGCCGTCAGGCCGGAATCCGCACACAGCACGAAATCCGCCCGCGCAGCCAATGTGCGCAACAACGCGGCGGAGGGCCTGTCGCCGCCCAATACGATCAAGGCGTTCACAGGCCGCTTTCCCCCTTGCGCAGCCGCTGCATGATCTCGCCGGGCCGGTCGCTGCCAAAAAGCGCAGTGCCCATCACCAGCACGCGCGCGCCCATCCGCACAGCATCCATGGCATTCCCCTCGGTAATGCCGCCGTCCACCTCAAGCAGCGCTGGGCTGTGTGCAGCGTCGAGCATTTCACGCACGCGCGCCGTCTTGTCCAGCATCTGAGGAATGAGCTTTTGCCCACCGAATCCGGGCTCGACCGTCATCACCAGCACGAGGTCGCACAGCGTCAGCAGCGGCGCCAACACTTCGGGTCCGGTGCCGGGCTTGAGCGAGACGCCCGCCTTCATGCCTGCCGAGCGGATGCGCTGCAGCGTCTTTGCGGGATCCTGGCACGCCTCGTAATGGACGGTCAGATAGTCGGCACCGGCGGCGGCGAACGCGTCGATATAGCGCTCCGGGTTGACGATCATCAGATGTACGTCCAATGGCAGGGCGCTTTGGGCGTCGACCGCCTTGACGAGCGAGGGGCCGAAGCTGATGTTGGGCACGAATAGCCCATCCATGATGTCCAGGTGAAGCCAATCGGCGCCCGCCCGTTCGATGCGCGCGATATCCTCTCCCATGCGCATATAGTCGCTTGCAAGCACGGAAGGCGAAAATTTAATCATATCGATTCCTCCATTTTTCGCGGAGTTCCTCCAGCAGCGCCACATAGCGCGTCCAACGCTCCCGCGAAATCTCTCCGGTATCCGCCGCTGCGCGCACGGCGCAGCCTGGCTCACGGTCGTGCAGACAGGGGGCGAAGCGACAGCTGGGCGCATAAGGTTCAAAGTCCGGATAGGCCTGCGCGAGTTCCTCCGGGGCAAACCCTTCCTCGAAGCCCAGCAGGCTGAAGCCTGGCGTATCCATCACGCGAAACCCGTCTGCATAGAGCAGCTGTGCATGGCGGGTTGTATGGCGGCCGCGCTCGGTCTTGCGGCTCACCTCGCCCGTGGGCAGCTGCAGGCCAAGCAGCGCATTGAGCAGCGAGCTCTTCCCCACGGCCGATTGACCGGCAAAGCAGACGGTCTTTCCGCAAAGCTGCGCGTGCAGCGCGTCCAAGCCGCTCCCGTTTCGCGCGCTCAGCGGGAGCACAGGCGTCTTCGCGCGCGCATAAGCTTCCTCGCAGGCGGCGAAGAGTGCGCCGCCATCCACATCGCACTTGTTGACGCACAGGAGCGGCCCAATGCCGGCCCTGCGCGCGAAGACGATCATGCGGTCCACGAGCAGCAGATCCGGCTGGGGCACCGGCGCGATCACCAATGCGAGTACGTCGAGATTGGCGACGGGCGGGCGCACACACCAGCTGCTGCGCGGCAGAATTTCCTCAAGCCATCCGTGCTCCTCGCCGCTCCCCGCCGAAAAGAGGACGAGATCGCCGACCATCGGCGTCTTATGTTCCCGGCGCAACTTGCCGCGCGCGCGCAGCACAAATTCCTGCCCGATTTCCTCGTCGCGTACCGTATATAATCCGCCGACGCCGCGAACGATGCGTCCCGTCATGCAGGGCATCCCTTCCCCCATTGATTTGTTGCGTTACTTCAGCGTGACTTCCGTCTCGCTGATGAAGCGTTCGTCGATATAGAGCCGGTAGGCCATCCGGCCTTCGTATTCACTGCGCAGTTCGATGGAAAACGCATTTTCCCCCGGCTGGGTCAGCATGGCTGCGTACTGTTCCACCTCCGCGCCGCCGGGTTCCACGAGCGTGACGCGCACGTGCGCGCCGTCCTGCGGCACCGTAACGGAAATGGCGACGGTCGCGCTGTACTTGCGATTGTCAAACTGGCCTACGACCAGGTCGACCGCAGTCTGCGGGAAGACGCGCTCAAACTTCCCGGGCGTTTGGGAGAGAACGATGCCGTCTTGAGCGGCATTGTCTACGGCCTGCGGTGTGACGCTGCCGACGGACAACCCCAGCCCCTGCAGTTCTGTTTCGCTCTCTTCCAGGCGCCGCCCCGTGAGATCGGGGATGATCACCAGGCCGCCGCTTACGCGAATATCGACGACGGTGTCGCGATCCGCAACCGTGTCGGCAGGCGGATCTTGCGCAAAGACCGTGCCGATCATCGCCTCGGAGATGCCGACGGTGACATCTCCAACGGGCAGTCCCGCCTGTCCGACGGCATATTCGGCCTCCTCGGCCGTCATGCCCATCAGATTGGGGACGATCAGAATATCCGTACCGTTGCTGACGGTGATATAGACGGACTCGCCGCGCGGAACGCTCGTTCCGCTATCGGGTGTCTGCTCCAATACGGTCCCGGCGGGGCTTTCGCTGTAACGCCGTGAGACGATTGGTAACACGCCAGTCCGGCCCAGGATGTCGACGGCATTGGCCTCGTCCAACCCCATCACATTGGGCATGGAGACGTGGCGGAACGTGCGATCGTAGATCACCATGGCCGTATAGCCCAGACCGGTGAGTAGCGCCAGGCTCAGCAGCGAGGTCAAAACGGCGGTTAGCACCTTGCGCCGGCGCATGTTCTGGCGCAGTTGTTGCTTCATTCGATGGTGACGCCGCGTCTGCTCTCCGGCGTCTGCGGCGGGACGCATGTTGACAAAGCCACCCTCTGGATGACGCATTGCGCGCCGCAAGTCGCGCGCCATCGCCTCTGCGGTCTGATAGCGCTGGTCTGCCTGCTTGCACAGGGCTTTGGCGAGCACCTGCTCCAGAGCCGGCGATACGTTCGCCTCCTGGGAAATGGGTTTGGGCAGCTCCGTCAGGTGTTTCATCGCGACGCTGACGGGCGTATCGCCGTCAAAGGGCACATGCCCGCACAGCATCTCGTAGAGCATGACGCCAACGGAATACAGGTCGCTCGTGGCGGAAACGGGCAAGCCTTTGGCCTGTTCCGGCGAGAAGTAGTGCACAGACCCCATGACGTTGCCATCTGCAATGGTCATCGTGGCCGAATCCGTCATCTTTGCGATGCCGAAATCGCCCACCTTGATGCGGCCATCCTCGTCAAGCAGCATGTTTTGCGGCTTGATGTCGCGATGAATGACATGCTGCTGATGCGCGTGCGAAAGCGCGGCGAGGATCTGCAGCGTCAAATGCACGGCCCAATCTGGACGCAGCTTGCCGTATTCGCGGATGATCTCCTTGAGCGTCTTTCCGTTGACGTATTCCATGACCAGAAAGTGCACGCGCCCATCCGTCCCCAAATCCAGCATGCTGACGATATTGGGATGCGATGAAGTCTTTGCATAGACCTGCGCTTCGCGGTCGAAGCGGCGCAAAAATTCTTCATCCGTACTGTATTCTTCGCGCAGCACCTTGACCGCGACGATCCGGTGCGTGCGCAGATCCTCCGCGCGGTAGACGATGGCCATGCCGCCCTTGCCGATGAGCGACTCAATGCGGTAACGGCCGGCCAGCACGCGTCCGATCATGTGACCACCTCCCCCTCGTCCCAAGCGAGGATAAAGGTGATGTTGTCCGTACCGCCGGCATCCAGCGCCTTTTGCATCAGCGCGTCAGCGGCCTTTTGCGGCGGAAGGGAGCCGAGCAAGGCCTCCATCTCGCGGTCTGTGAGCATGTTGCTCAGTCCGTCCGTGCACAGGAGCCACAGGTCCCCGGGCTCGCGCTCGCGCTCCAGCAGATCGACCTCGACGGTCGGCGCGCTGCCCAGCGAGCGGGTGATGACGTTTCGATAGGGATGACGGCGCGCCTCCTGCGGGGTGATCAGGCCGCAGCGCAGCAACTCGGCCACGACGGAATGGTCGTCCGTCACCTGGCGCAGATTCCCCTTGCGCAGCAGATAGACGCGGCTGTCGCCGACATGGGCGATCAGCACGGAGCGCTCCGTCTGCCACAGGGCGGTCATGGTCGTGCCCATGCCCTGAAGGCGCTCCTCGCCAGCCGACGCAGCTGCAATTTGCCCGTTGGCCTCTTCAAAGGCCTGGCGCATCAGCCGCAGGTCCGGCTGCCTGGATTGCAGCCGCATGTGCAGCGCCTCGACCGCCATGGCACTGGCAACCTCGCCGGCCCGGTGCCCGCCCATGCCGTCGGCGACAGCGAACAGCCTTTGTGCATCTGCTGCGTAAACGCTGTCCTCGTTCTGCTTGCGCACGCGTCCGACGTCGGTCCGTACGATGGATTTCATGGGCGTTCCTCCCTTCTGTCCGTCATTGTTCCGGCAGGCCGTTCAGCTCGGCGGCGATGTGCTTTCTGCGCAATTGGCCGCATGCGCCTTCGATGTCATCGCCCATTTCGCGCCTGCGCGTGACGGAGATGTGCCGCTCCTCCAGCGCCGCCTTAAACGCGGCGACCTCCCGCTCGTTGACGCCCTGCAGGCCGCGCTCTGGCACGCTGTTGAGCGGAATCAGATTGACGTGGCACTGCATGCCGCGAAGGAGCGAAGCGAGCGCGCGGGCATGCTCCGGAGCGGCATTGACGCCGCGGATGAGCGCATATTCAAAGATCACGCGCCGGCCGGTCTTTTCAATGTAAATGCGGCAGGCGTCGAGCACTTCGGAGATGGCGTAGCGGTTGGCGATGGGCATGATCGTGCGCCGGATCGCATCGCTTGGCGCATGCAGCGACACGGAAAGCGTGACGGGCAGATTTTCACCCGCAAAAGCGATCATTTGGGGCACCAGGCCGCAGGTGGACAGCGAAACGTTGCGAAGGCCGATGTTCACGCCGTCCGGTTCGCGCAGCAGGCGCAGAAAGCGCGTGGTGTTTTCATAGTTGTCCAGCGGCTCGCCGCTGCCCATGAGCACGATGTTGTGCACGCGCTCACCCTGGCCGAGCAGGCGATTGGCGCAGATCACCTGGCCGAGCATCTCCCCGGCCGTCAGATTGCGGACGCACCCGTCGAGCGTCGAGGCGCAAAACGCGCAGCCCATCTTGCAGCCCACCTGGGTGGACAGGCACAGCGTGTTGCCGTGCTTGTAGCGCATCAGGACGCCCTCAATGACGTTGCCATCCTGCAGGCGGTAGAGCAGTTTGACCGTCCCGTCGATCGCGGAAGACACCGTGTCGAGCACGGAAACGGCGTTTTCCACCGCCTCGGCGCGCAGCCGCTCGCGCAGCGCCGCGGGCAGATTGAGCATCTGCTCAAACGGCACGCCCTGATGCAGCCAGGCAAAGAGCTGCTTTTTGCGAAAGGCGGGCTGTCGCCATGCAGCGAGCAGTTCGCCCAGCTCGGCCTGCGTCATGTTCAAAAGCTCGAGCACGATCATTCCTCCACTCTGCGCATGCGCGCAATGAAGAAGCCGTCCATGCCGTCCCGGTGCGCGAGCAGCTGCACCATGCCGTCCTGCTCCAGGGGGCGCAGGCGCTCAGGCAGCAACTCGCCCAGCGGCGCGGGGCGGAACGCCGGATGGCTCTCAAGGAACGCACGCACGCGCTCGGCGTTTTCCTCTGGCAGAATAGAGCAGGTCGAATAGACGAGCAGGCCGCCGGGACGCACGTACTGGCTGCACGTATCCAGCAGACGCCCTTGCGTCTGCGTCAGCGCCTCGACCGATTCCGCGCTCTGGCGGTACTTGATGTCCGGCTTGGAGAGCATGACGCCCGTGCCCGAGCAGGGCGCATCGAGCAGAACGCCGTCCATGGTCTGTATGAGGTCCTCCCGCAGCATCGAGGCGTCCCGCTGCATGGGTCGCACATTGTCCAGGCCCAGGCGCTGCGCGGCGGCGCGGATGAGCGCGACCCGGTGCTCGTGCAGGTCCCACGCGTAGACGCGGCCCGTGCCGTGCATCGCCTCGGCCAGCACGGCGGTCTTGCCGCCAGGCGCGGCGCATGCGTCCAGGAGCGACTGGCCGGGGCGCGCGCACAGCGCGCGGGCTGCGAGCATGGAGCTTTCGCTCTGGATGGAGAACAGCCCCTGACGGTATTCGGGGCGGGCGGTCATTTCGCCCGGCTGCGTCACGCGGTAGGCGCCGGACACTGTGCCAGGCGCGTAGGCGATGTGATTGGACTGCAAAAAGCGCTCAAAGTCTTGAATGGTCGTGCGCTCCAGATTCGGACGCAGCACCATGGGATGCTCGTCGTCGCGGTATTTGGCGATCTCCAGCGCGACGGACGGTCCATAGGCGTCGATGAGGCGCTGCGCGAGAAAGGGCGGCAGGCTGAACATCACGGAGAGGTAGCGTGCGGGCTCTTCGTCCGGCCTGGGATAGACCACGCGGCTGCGCTCGCGCAGCATCGTGCGCAGCACGCCGTTGACCAGGCCCGTATAGCTCTCGCCGGCACGCGCGCGGGCGAGTTTGACGGACTCGTCCACCGCGGCCATGTCCGGCACGCGGTCCAGAAAGAAGAGCTGGTATGCGCCCATGCGCAGGATGTCGCGCACGACCGGCGCGAGCTCCCTGCGCTCCAGGTAGCAGTCGATCATGTAATCCAGGCGGATGCGGTTTTCCAGCGTGCCGTAGACCAGCTCTGTCACGAGGCGCTTGTCGCGCTCGGACAGGAAGATCGGCCCCTGCAGATGCTTGGACAGCGCAAGGGATGCGTAGGCATCCTGCAGGGAGACCTCCAGCAGCACCTCCAGCGCGACGCGGCGCGCGCTCTGCGAGACGAAATTTTCTGGGCGGCGTTCGGGGCGGGGTTCGCCCTGCCGGGCGGGCGTGCGGCGCGGCGCCTGGCGGGACGCGCCGGGCTTGGCGGGCGCCTTCGGCCCGCGCGGCGGTCTGCGCATGTCGTCTTTCATCTCATTCAGCCCTTCCCAGCAGCGTGCCCGCGGGGATCGCGTGGCCACGCAGATAGTCCTTTGCGTTCATCCGCCGGCTGCCCGGCGCCTGGATCTCCAGCAGTTCGAGTACGCCATCTCCAGTAGCCACGAACAGCCCTTCGCGGGCGGACGAGCGCAGCACAGTACCTGGCTGCGCACCGGCGCTTTGCGCATGCGCTGCGGCCTTCCAGACCTTGAGCGTCTCGCTGCCCATGGGCGTATATGCGCCGGGCCACGGATCCACGCCGCGCACGAGGTTGAAGATGGCGCGCGCGGGCTTTGTCCAGTCGATCAACCCCGTCTCCTTCTTAAGCAGTGGATAGTAGGACGCTTCGTCTGGATTCTGCGGCGTGCGCGGGCAGACGCCGGCCTCGAGCTGCTGGAGCGTTTGCAACAGCAGCTGCGCGCCCAGGACGGAGAGGCGCTGCGTCAGCTCCCCCGCCGTCTCGTCCGGACCGATGGGCGTGCGCGCGCTCAGCAGCATGTCGCCGGTATCCATCCCCTTGTCGGTCAGCATGGTGGTGACGCCGGTTTCGGTCTCGCCATTGATGATGCACCAGTTGATCGGCGCGGAGCCGCGATACTTGGGCAGCAGCGACGCATGCACGTTGACCGTGCCCAGACGCGGGATGTCCAGCAGCTCCTGGGAGAGGATCTGCCCAAACGCCGCCGTAACGCACACATCCGGCGCGAGCGAACGCAGCGTCTGCACGCCCTCCGGACGGCGAATGCGCTCAAACTGATAGACGGGAATGCCTTCCGACAGGGCGCACTGCTTGGCCGGACAGGCCTGCGGCTTGCCGCTGCGTCCCTTGGGCCGGTCGGGCTGGCACACGACGCCCACGACCTCATAGCGGCCGGACTCGGCCAGCGCGCGCAAACTGGGCTCCGCAAACGCCGGCGTGCCCATGAAAACGACTCTCATCAAGACTTCTCTTCCTCCGCTTCGTCCGTCTGGAACACCTCTTCGTGCATGATGTCCACGTAGAGCCGGCCGTCCAAGTGATCGATCTCGTGGCAGGCGCAGCGCGCGAGCCAATCCTCGCACGTGAGCTCGATCGGCTTGCCGTTGCGGTCCTGACCGCGCACGACGACCTTTTGCGGGCGCAGTACGTATCCCTGGCGGCCCGGAACGGACAGGCATCCCTCGACGCCGTCGACCTCGCCCTCGCGGGAGACGATCTCGGGGTTGACGACCTCGATCAGCCCCTCGCCCACGTCCATGACGATGGCGCGGCGCAGCACGGAAACCTGCGGCGCGGCCAGGCCGCAGCCGTTGTTCTTGTACATGGTCTCGGCCATGTCGTCCAGCAGGACGTGCAGGCGTTCGTCGAACGTCTCGACCTTGCGGCTCTTCTTGCGCAGAATGTCGTCTTCAATATAAGCGATCTTTCTCAAAGCCATATCGCATTCCTCCTCGATTGCTATACCATGTCCGAAGGGTTGATTTCCAGATATACCTGCGCGCCCGGCCATTCGATGCGCGAGAGCTCCGTCATCTTGGCGACTACGGGCTCGCTGGCCGGCACGTCGATGAGCTTGGCCACGACCTGCCAGCGCAGCTTTTTACGGATCATGCGGATGGGCGGCTCCAGGCTGCGCAGCGAGATGAGCTGTCGGCCAAGCTCCGGATGGCGAAGCATGAAGGCGTCCATCTGCTCTGCCAGGGATTGCGCCGTGCTCTCCAGGGCGTCTGCGCGCTCGGACTCGATCAGCAGGCGGCAGATCTGGGTGAACGGCGGAAAGAGCTGACGCCTGCGCCGCTGCATCTCCTGCTCATAGAACGCGCGAAAGTCCTGACGTGCTGCACTCTGAATGCTGTAATGGTCCGGATTATACGTCTGCACGAACACCTCGCCGGGGCTCTCGGCGCGTCCGGCACGTCCGGCCACCTGCGTGATGAGCTGAAAGGTGCGCTCGCTCGCGCGGTAGTCTGGCAGGCCGAGCGTCGCATCCGCCGCGATGACGCCCACGAGCGTGACGTTGGGAAAGTCCAGGCCTTTGGCGATCATCTGCGTGCCGATGAGCACGCGCGCCTCCTGGCGTCGAAACCGCCCGAGGATCTCGTGATGGGCATCGCGCGTGCGCGTGGTGTCGTTGTCCATGCGCAATGTCGGCACGTTCGGGAAATAGCGGCGCATTTCGGCCTCGACCTTCTGTGTGCCCGTGCCAAAGTAGCGGATGTAGCGGCTGTGACAGGCGGGGCAGACGGATGGCGGCGCCTCGCGGTGCCCGCAGTAGTGGCACTGCATCGTCTCGCCATCCTGGTGATAGGTCATGCTCACGTCGCAGTTGGGGCACTTGACGATGTATCCACAGCTGCGGCACGAGACGAAGGTCGAAAAGCCGCGCCGGTTGACGAACAGGATCGCCTGATGCCCGCCATCCAGACAGCGCTGCAGGCCCTCCATCAGCGGGCCGCTGAAGATGGTGTGGTTGCCCATCTCCAGCTCCTCGCGCATGTCGATCAGATGTACCTCGGGCAATGGCCGGTTGTGCACGCGCGTGGGCAGTTCCAGCAGCGTCAGGTCGCCGCGCTGCGCCAGCGCAAACGAGCGCATGCTGGGCGTCGCACTGGCCAGCAGCAGCGTCGCTCCCTCCCCCTCACAGCGGATCCGCGCTACCTCCCGCGCGTCGTAGCGCGGCGAGCGGTCAGAGATATAGCTCTGCTCGTGCTCCTCGTCGATGATGATGATGCCCAGGTTCTCCAGCGGCGCAAAGATTGCCGAGCGCGCCCCGACGACGACGCGGGCTTCGCCCCGGCGGATGCGCCGCCACTCGTCGAACCGCTGCCCGACGGACAGGCGTGAGTGCAGCACGGCGGCGCTCTGGCCAAAGCGTGCCTTGAACCAGTCGACCATCTGCGGCGTCAGCGCGATTTCAGGCACCAGCACAATCGCCGTTCTCCCGCGCGCGAGCGCGTCCTGTACGGCGCGGATATAGACTTCCGTCTTGCCGCTGCCCGTCACCCCATAGAGCAGAAAGCTGCCCGTCCCGGCCTGCAGGGCCGGGTGCAGCTCGTCCAGTACGGCCTTTTGGGCAGGCGTGAGCTGCGGCTCCGCGGCGAGCGCAGCGTCCGGCGTATACGCCGGACGGCGCAGCACCTCCGTGCGGCTCACGCTGATCATCTGCTTTTTGCAAAGTGCGTTGACGGCCGCGCGGCAGTCAGGCACGGCCTGGCGAAGCGATTCCATCGGCAGCGCATGGTCCGGCGCTTCGCTAAGCACGCGCAGGATCTGCGCCTGTTTGGGCGCGCGACGCAGCGCCGCGGTGAGCGAGTCGATCACGTGCGCGTCTGCGCGCAGCGAGACGATCTCCTGCTCCTTGGGGCGCACGCGTTCTCCGCGCATTTGGGCGGGGATCATGAGCCGCAACGTCTCTGCAAGCGGACAGTGCGCCCGGCGAGACAGTTCGACGGCCAGGCGCATCATGTGCGGCAGCAGCGCCGGATAGTCCTCCAGCGGGCGGATGACATCCCGGCAGCGAATATCGCACCGATCGACCAAGGAAATTACATAGCCTTCCACTTTGCGCGGACCAAACGGCACCAGCACGCGCATGCCGGGCGTGAGAAGCATGCCGTCGGGCACGCGATAGGTAAACCGCCGGTCGACGTTTTCGTGCACGATATCCACGATCACCTCACAAAACGCCATGCGATCCCCCCTTCGCGCGCCCCCATTTTCACCATCATATGATTATACCGTCTCTTGACCGAAATCTCAAGTCCCGGCGTGCAATGACGGAAAAAGCGGCCTTGCGGCCGCAGCAGAGGTGGAAAGTGCATTCAGTCCGG
Source organism: uncultured Eubacteriales bacterium (assembly GCA_944349855.1). Lineage (GTDB taxonomy): Bacteria > Bacillota > Clostridia > Christensenellales > Aristaeellaceae > Beduinella. The sequence continues at coordinate 78,330 of CALVNS010000005.1, forward strand.
CTTTGCCCCGCCCAATTCCAGCACCCGGTCGAGGATGCGGTCGGCGACCTCGCGCTTGGATAGGATTGGAAGTTCGCGTATATCCTCATGCGAGACGAGCGTGACGATGTTCGTATCCACGTCAAAGCCCGCGCCGGGACGCGTGACGTCGTTGGCGACGATGAGATCCAGTCGCTTGCGCTCAAGTTTTTGACGGGCGTGTGCGAGCACGTCGTCCGTCTCAGCCGCGAAGCCGACGAAGATTTGGCCCGGGCGCTTGCGCCCACCCAGCGCTTTGGCGACGTCGGGATTCTCCACAAGCGAGAGCGTCAACGGCTCGCCGTCCGCCTTCTTGATCTTGTGCAGGGCGACCGCCTGCGCGCGGTAATCCGCCGGCGCCGCGGCCTGGATGACCACGTCCTGCTCCGTGGCGTGCGCCAGCGCGAGCGCAAACAGGTCTTGCGTCGTCTCAAAGCGCAGCGCGGTCACGCCGGCTGGCACGTCCAGGCTGACGGGGCCCGTGAGCAGCGTCACCTCGGCGCCGCGCGCGGCGGCGGCCTCCGCGAGCGCATAGCCCATCTTGCCGGAGGATCGGTTCGTCAGGTAGCGCACCGGATCGAGCGGTTCGCGCGTAGGCCCGGCGGTCACGAGCACGCGCCGGCCCTGCAGGTCGCGGACCGGGCAGAGCAGGGCGCAGGCCTGAGAGACGATGTCCTCCACAGAGGCGATGTGCCCCTTGCCCGTCGTTCCGCAGGCCAGATGCCCCTCCGCGGGGCCGACGAAGCGCACGCCGCGGCGCGCGAGCTTTTCGCGGTTTTCCTGCGTGACGGGGTTTTCCCACATGGCGGTGTTCATTGCGGGCGCAAGCAGGATCGGCGCATGCGTGGCCAGCACGGTGGTCGAAAGCATGTCGTCTGCAAGCCCCGCGGCCATCTTGGCCATGATGTTGGCCGTCGCTGGCGCGATGAGAAACAGATCTGCACGCGCGGCGAGGGCAATGTGCTCGACCTCCCATGTGCGCGCGCGCTCGAACGTATCGCAAACGACGGGATTGACGCTGAGCGTCTCCAGCGTGAGCGGCGTGATGAATTCGCAGGCGTTCTTCGTCATGATCACGCGTACGTCCGCGCCGAGTTTTTTGAGACGGCTGACAATCTCAGCTGCCTTGTATGCGGCGATTCCGCCCGTCACGCCCAACACAACGCAGCGTTTTTCAAGCGTCATGCTCATTCACCCAGGTCATTCAGCTCGGCAGGACGCTCATAGCTGATCAGGCCGCGGTTGACTTCGTCGATGGCGATAGAGACGGGCTTGGTCTCCTTGGTGTCGATCAGCGGCTGTGCGCCGCCGACGAGCTGGCGCGCGCGCTTGGAGACCTCGACGACCAGTGTGTAACGGCAATCGGCCTTTTGAAGCAGCTGCAGGATGGTGGGATTGGTCATGGCCATGGCGTATACCTCCAAACAATGTCAGGACTTTTCAGGAATGACGGGGAAAAAGCGGATCGTGCGCTGCTTTTCCGCGGCGACGATGGCCTTGAGTTGAACGATCGCCTCTTCGACGGTCGTGTTGACGATCGCATACTGATAGCGCCCGAGCTGATCGATTTCGCCCTTTGCGTTGCCCAAGCGACGATTGATTTCGGTCTCGTTTTCCGTATTGCGGGTGTGCAGGCGCACGCGCAGCTCTTCATAACTTGGCGGCAGGATGAACACCGTCACGCAGTCGGGCATTGCTGCCGCAACGCTGCGCGCGCCCTGCGGATCGATGTCCAACAGCATGTTTTCACCGCGCTCGAGCGAAGAGAGCACCTCCGCGCGCGGCGTGCCGTAGCGGTGGCCATGGACGACGGCGCACTCGAGAAAGTCGCCCGTATCCACGCGCGCCTGGAATTCGTCGTCGGAGATGAAGTGATAGTCCACGCCGTCCTCCTCGCCTACGCGCGGTCCGCGCGTAGTCGCGGACACGGAAAAGCGGAACGAGGGATCGTCTTCCAACAGGCGTTTGGCCAGCGTGCCCTTGCCCGCGCCGGATGGACCGGAGATGACCAGCAGCATGCCCTTTCTCTTGACTTCCATCAGGATTCTTCCTCCTCTTCAGATACGTCTTCCTTCGTGTCCAGACGATGCGCGATGGTTTCGGGCTGCACGGCGCACAGCACCACATGCCCGCTATCGGTGATGATGACGGCTCTTGTGCGCCGCCCACAGGTGGCGTCGATCGCCCGGCGTTCCTCGCGCGCCTCCTGAATGATGCGCTTGACGGGCGCAGACTCCGGACCGATGATCGCAACGATTCGACCGGCTGAGATGATGTTGCCAAACCCGATGTTGACCAACCTGATGGCCAAAGCTGCGCCCCCTCCCTCACTCGATGTTCTGCACCTGTTCGCGCAGCTTTTCAATCTCGCTCTTCGCCTCGACGACGAGCCCGGCAATCGTCAGATCCGAACCCTTGGAGCCGATGGTGTTGACTTCGCGGTTGAGCTCCTGCACGAGAAAATCGAGCTTGCGCCCGACGGGCGCGGCCTGCTGCGTGAGCGAGAGCAGCTGAGAAAGGTGGCTTTGCAGGCGCACCAGCTCCTCGTCGATCGCAGCCCTGTCTGCAAAGAGGGCCACTTCCTGCGCCAGGCGCTGCTCGTCGAGCGTCACATCCGAAAGCTGCTCAATGCGCGCGCGAAGGCGTTCGCGGTAGTCGGCGGTGACAAGCGGCGCGCGCTGGGCAATCTGCTCGCGCAGATCTGACAGACAGGCGAGCTTGCCGCGCATGTCCTGCGCCAGGCTCTCGCCTTCGCGCTCCCGCATGGCGACCAGGCCGTCCAGCGCCTTGGAGAGCGCCGCGCGCATGAGAAATGTCACGGCCTCCTGATCCTCATCCTGTTCGCTGACGCTCAGCACGTCCGGCAGGCGGGCATAATCCGCAAGGCGCATGGAATACGGCGCCTGCACGGCCTGACTCACCTGAGACAGCGCCGCCTGATAGGCGCCCAGCAGCGCGAGATCGACGTTGACCACGCGCGCGTCTGCGCGCGCATTGCGATATGCGACGAATACGTCCACATGCCCGCGGCTCAGGCGGGCGGCGAGCTCCTTGCGGATGGGCTCCTCCAAAAAGGCCAGACTTCTGGGCATGCGAAACGCGATGTCCAAAAAACGATGGTTGACGCTCTTGACCTCCACGGTCATCTCGCGTCCCTCGATCTCCATACGGCACCGGCCGTATCCGGTCATGCTTCGCACGGGCGCGTCTCCTCTCCTGCTGATGACATCCCATTATAGCACAAACGTGAACAAAAGGAAACCCGCCTTCACGCCTGGTTCGCGCCGACGCGGTAGATCTCGTCGCTCTCCGGCGGCGCAAGCGGAGAAATCTTTCCTTTGCGCACCCGCTCCATGGCCTGCTGCTGCAGCACGCCGATCTTCGTCGCCTCGATGCCGTGCGCGCGCAGCGCCCTGCACAGCGCGTCGCCGTCCGGATGCGTCATGAGCATGACGCCGCTGGAGATCAACCGCAGCGGATCAATGCCGAAGTAAGCGCAGATCTTGCGCGTGACGCTGCGCACGGGGATTGCATCCACATCCACACGCACGCCCAGGCCTGAGGCTGCCGCCAGCTCCCAGCACGCGCCGAGAATGCCGCCCTCCGTCGCGTCGTGCATCGCGGTGACGCCCATCGCCGCGCCAATACGCCCCTCCGGCAACACGCTTACGCGCTGTCCGAACGCCCGTGCATCGCTCAGCTCCTGCTCAGAGAGCACTGCGCGCAGCTCGTCCGCATGATCGCGCGCGAGAATCGCCGTGCCCTCCGGCGCGGCGAACTTGCTCATCACCAGCGCGTCGCCGCACTGCGCGCCGCGCGTCTTGACCATGTTCTCCAGCTTGGTGCGGCCGATCACCGTCGTGGAGACGACAATGCGCGTCACCGCGTCGGTGATCTCCGTATGCCCGCCCACGATGTCCAGCCCGTGCGCGCGCGCTTCCTCGGACGCCTCCAGAATCACCTGCTCGATCTGCTCGATGCCGGCCTGAGGCGGCGCGAGCAACGTCATGAGCACGCCGACGGGTTCTGCGCCGGCACTGGCCACATCGTTGAGCGATACCTGCACCGCCAGCTGGCCGACATGGCTCTCCGCCGCCGTGATGGGATCGGTGGACAGCACGCAGGCCTCGTCGCCAAAGCGGATGGCCGCGCAGTCCTCGCCCACGGCGGCGCCCACGAGCACGTCCGGGTTTTGGGGCTGGATGTTGGACAGAATGACCTTTTCAAGCTCTTCGTTCGTCAGTTTTCCTTGCCGCATATATGTTTCCCTCACGCATCGGCCTTGCCAGATGCCATCTGCAAAAATGTGTTCTCATCGATGATGGGAATGCCCAGGCTGCGCGCCTTGTCCAGCTTGCTGCCTGCATTCTCGCCCGCGAGCACGTAGGATGTCTTCTTGGATACGGAGCCGGTCGCGTTGCCGCCGTGCTGACGGATGATCTCCTCCGCCTGCGCGCGGGTCAGCGACGGCAGCGTGCCGGTCAGCACGAACGTCTTTTGCGCAAACACATCCGACGCGGGCTGTGGCTGTCCGTTCCTGGGCTGTACGCCCGACGCAAGCAGCCGGTCCACGAGCGCGTTATTTTCCTCGAAGGCAAAAAATTCGACGATGCTGGCCGCGACGATCTCGCCGATGTCCTCGATCTCGACCAGACACTCCGCCGTCGCCTCGCGCAGCGCCTGCAGCGAACCGAACGTGCGCGCCAGGTCGCGGGCGGTCTTGCGCCCGACGTTGGGAATGCCCACCGCGTAGATGAATGCGTCAAGCGGACAGTCCTTGCTCTTTTGCAGCTCGGAGATCAGCTTTTCCGCCTTTTTCGGCCCAAATCCCTTGAGCGGCAACATCTGCGTTTCGTCCAGCGCGTACAGGTCGGCCGGATCGCGCACGCCCAGCTCGTCGTAGAACAACTCCGCCGTCTTTTCGCTGAACGCTTCGATGTCCATCGCGTCGCGCGAGGCGAAGTGTGCAAGGCGCGCAACCGCCTGCGGGCGGCAGGAGGCGCGGTTCAGACAGAACAGATGCGCGCCGCGCTGGGTCAGCGGCTGGCCGCACGCAGGACAGACCTGCGGCGGCTCAATCTCGCGCTGCTCCGCCGCGCCGCCGCCCTCCACGACGCCCATGATCTCCGGAATGACGTCGTTGGAGCGGCGAATCCACACGTCCGCGCCGATGCGCACCTGTTTTTTGCGGATGTCGCCGATGTTGTTGAGCGTGGCACGCTGCACAGTCACACCGCCGATGTCGACTGGAGAGAGATGTGCCAGCGGGGTCAGCTTGCCCGTGCGGCCCAGCTCCCATGTGACGGACTCCAGGCGCGTGACGGTCTCCTGAGCCGGGAATTTGTAGGCCAGCGCCCAGCGGGGAAACTTGTCGGTATAGCCCATGGCGTCTCGCAGCGCAAAGGACGCGACCTTAATCACCGCGCCGTCGATCAGAAAGTCGAGCGACTCGCGCTGGGATTCGATCTCATGCACAGCTTTCATCGCCTGCTCGATCGTCGGCGCATAGCGCAGGTACGGGGAGACCTGGAAGCGGTTTTCGCGCAAAAAGGCGATCATCTCCGCCTGATCGGCAAAGGAGCGCCCTTCAATATAGCCGACCTGATAGAAGAAGGCGTCGAGCCTGCGCGAGGCGGTGACCTGCGGATCCAGATTGCGCAGTGCGCCGGCGGCTGCGTTGCGGGCATTCTTGAGCGGTTCATCCGCCGTACGGTTGTATGCCTCCAGTGCGGACAGGCGCATGATCCCCTCGCCCTGCACCTCCATGCGCCCGGTGAACGGGATGCGCGCGGGGATGGTGCGGATCGTGCGCGCCTGCTGCAGGATCTCCTCGCCGACCTCGCCGTTGCCGCGCGTGGCGGCGCCCACGAGCAGGCCGCCCTCATAGGTCAGGTTGATGGTCAGCCCGTCGAGCTTGTACTCGACTGCAAACGACAGGGGCGGCCGGTCGTCTCCCTCCATCGCGTCGCGCAGCTTTTCACACCGCTGGCACCACTCGAGCACCTCGCCCTCGCGCTGGGCCTTGCCCAGGCTCCACAGGCGCGCAAGGTGCCGGTGCGGCTCAAACGCGGAGATGGGCTCGCCGCCCACGCGCCGGGTCGGCGAGTCTGCAAGCCGCACGCCCGTGCGTGCCTCCAGCTCCGTCAGCTCGTCATATAGCGCGTCCCACTGCGCGTCGGAGATGGTCGGATTGTCCAGCACATAATAGGCGTAGGCCGTCTCATTGAGGCGGTCGACGAGCGATTGCATGCGCTGCATGTCGTCCATAGATCAATCCCCCACCTTGATGATCGGCGCAATGGACAGTGAAAACTCCTTGACGCCGTATGCGGCAAATTCGATGGAGATGCGCGCGTCGCTGCCGCTGCCCGTGACCTTGACCACGTCGCCCTGGCCGAACTTCTTGTGCTGCACGCGGTCTCCCGGCTTGAAGACGGCAGACTTGGCAAACGCCTGCGCCTGCGACGGCAAGAAGCCCTTGCGCACGCCGGGAATGTTCAGCTCGCCCGAGCGTCCGCCTGCGAAATCCTTGACCGGCTGGCGGCCGATGCGCAGCTGCGGGCGCTCGCGCGCGGGCTCGTCGTCCTCAAAGCGTCCGCGCTGCGAAGCCGTGCTGCGCGAGGACGGCGCGCGCAGCGCCGAGCCGTCGAGCAGGCGCGCCGGGATCTCCTCCAGAAACCGTGAGGGCCGGTTGTGCTGCATGAGGTTGAACAGCATGCGCTGCACGGCAAAGGAGAGGAACAGCCGGTCCTGCGCGCGGGTGATGCCCACATAGCACAGCCTGCGCTCCTCTTCCATGCGTCCCTCATCCTCCATGGAGCGAAGCGATGGGAAAATGCCGTCCTCCATGCCGATGAGGAAGACATTGCGAAACTCCAGGCCCTTGGCGCTGTGCAGCGTCATGAGCGTGACCGCCTGGGCGGCCTCGTCCATCGAATCGACGTCTGTGACGAGCGCGACGTTCTCCAGAAAGTCCTCCAGCGTGGGCGATTCGGCCTTCTCGGCAAATTCCTCGACGGCGCCGATGAACTCTTGGATGTTCTCCACGCGCGTGCGCGCCTCGTCGGAGTCCTCCTTCGTGTACTGCGCAAGCAGGCCGGTCTCCTCGATGAGCCTGCGCACGAAGTCCGCAAGCGGCATGTCCTCGCGCTCGAGGGTCAGCCGCGTCATCAGGGCGGCAAACTCGCCGACGCACTTGCGTGCGCGCGAGGAGAGCGTCTGCGGCGGCTCAATCAGCGTCGCAAAGAGGGAGACGCCCTCTTCCGCCGCGCTGCGCGCAAGCTCGGCGATTGTCGCGTCGCCAATGGAGCGCTTGGGCTGGTTGATGATGCGCCGCAGCGAGACGTCGTCGGCCGGATTGACGATTGCACGCAGGTACGCCACGATGTCGCGAACCTCCTTGCGGTCGTAAAAGCGCATGCCGCCGTAGATCCTGTAGGGCACGCCGGCGCGCACGAACATCTCCTCCAGCACGCGGGACTGTGCGTTCATGCGGTAGAGTACGGCCATGGCGCCATAGGGCACGCCGCTCTGATTCAGCTGGCGCATGCGATCCAGCACCCAGGCCGCTTCCTCGCGTTCGTCCCCCGCGCGAAACAGGCAAATCTTTTCGCCCTCGCCCCGGTCGGTCCACAGCGCCTTCTCCTTGCGGCCTTCGTTGTGGGCGATGACGTTGTTGGCCGCATCCAGGATGTTGGCGGTGGAGCGATAGTTCTGCTCGAGCTTGATGACCTTGCAGTCCGGGAAGTCCTTCTCAAAGTCGAGAATGTTGCGCACGTCCGCGCCACGCCAGCCGTAGATCGACTGATCGTCGTCGCCCACGACGCACAGATTGCGATAGACGCCCGAGAGGAGCTTGACAAGCATGTACTGGGCGTAGTTGGTATCCTGATATTCGTCAACATGGATGTAGCGGAAGCGGCGCTGATAGCTCTCCAAGACGGGCGGATGCTGGGAAAACAGCTCCAGGGTTTTGACCAGCAAATCGTCAAAGTCCAACGCATTGGCGCTCTTGAGGCGCTGCTCATAGGCGGCGTACAAGTCCATGATCATCTGCATGCGAAAGTCACGGCTGGAGGCGTGGAACCACTCCTGCGGACCGAGCAGCCGGTTCTTGGCATCGGAGATCTTGGCCTTGACCTCGCGGGGGGGCAGAAACTTCTCGTCAATGTTCTGCTTTTTGAGCAGCTCTTTGATGACCGTCATCTGGTCGTCGTCGTCATAGATCGTAAAGGCGCGCGTATAGCCAAGCTTTTCGATGTCGCGGCGCAAAATCCTGGCACAGCTGGCGTGGAACGTCGAAACCCACAGATCGCCCGCCTGCTCGCCCGTCAGCTTCTCCAGGCGTTCGCGCATCTCGCGCGCCGCCTTGTTGGTAAACGTGATGGCCATGATCTGAAAGGCGGGTACACCATGATCCAGCAGATTGGCGATTCGGTAGGTCAGCGCGCGCGTCTTGCCCGAGCCGGCGCCCGCAAGCACGAGCAGCGGCCCCTCCAGCGTTTCCGCGGCGAGGCGCTGCTCGCGGTTCAATGCAGTTAAATCCATGGTTTACTCCTTTTCCATTCGGTCCAGCACTGTGGCGTAACCGCCGGCTCCGTAAGTCAAGCAGCGGTTGACGCGGCTGATGGTCGCCGTGCTGGCGCCGGTGCGTTCGGCGATGTCATGATAGGTGATGCGCTTTCGCAAAAGGCATGCGACCTCAATGCGCTGTGCGAGCGCCTGCACCTCGTGAATGGTGCAAAGGTCATCAAAGAGGCGATAGCATTCCTCCTCGGTTTGCAAAGAGAGAATCGCCTGAACCAGCCGATCGGTTTGGGCGTTTTTGAGTTTGGATTCGAACACGCGCAGGCCCTCCACATTCTTTCGTTCGCCGGATTGAGCGGCTTCGAACACAGTAGGCATAAAGCCAAGTTTTTTCTATTATACCATAAATCCGTCCGCAAAAAAAGCGGACAATTCGCCGCTGCAAATCGAAAAAAGGCCCCGCAGGGCGCAGTGCGGACCGCGGGGCGGCCGCAAAAGGTCCGGGGGAAGCCAGCTTCCCCCGGATGAGATCATGCCTGCTCTGTGAGCGCCTTGTCGCCGTCGATGTGCACCGTTGGGTGCATCGCTTCTTCGCCGACGACTTCCAGATGGCCGACGGAGACCTCGTAGGCCGTCTTTTCCAGGACGGTCCCGTCGGGCTGCTGCTTTTGATAGCTTCGGCTCTGGAGCCGGCCGCTCAGGCGGATATGGTCCCCCACCTTCAGGCGGGATGCAAAGCGCGCGCTGCGTCCCCACGTGATGCAGGGAATGTAGTCGCTCTTCCCGTAGGCGCGGTTGACCGCGAGCATGAGGTCGGCAATTTCGCGTCCGAAGGGCGTCGTGCGGTAGGCCGGCATCTTGCACAGCGTGCCGATGAGGTGGACCTGGTTGGGGTTCTCCTTCTCGTCTACAGGCAGCAGGCGCTGCGTAAAGGCCGTGATCAGCAGGCGGCCGGCGCCTTCGATGATCTTGTTATAGGAGCGCACCTGACCCTCGATGGCGAGCATCGCGCCCTGCGTCAGCTCGCCGCCCTCCAGCAGCCGTTCGGAGATCGTCACCGGCAGCAGATCCTGCGTGCCGGAGAGCCTGGGCACGCCGAGCGTGAGATAATAGAACTTTTCGCCGAACGCCTCGTGACCGATCTGCGGCGCATCCACGATCCGGCCCGTCAGGCGCAGTGCATTGACCATATTCTCCATCGTATCACCCCTTATGGATTCGGCTGCGGCGCGGCGGTCTGCAGGTGCTGTGTTCCCCTGTGATCGATCCAGGTTTCCCCCTCCAGCAGCAGCTCGGAGATGGGAATGATCCGGTAACCCGCCTCCGTGTAGTGCTGAAGGATCGTCGGAAGCGCGTCCAGAATGTACTGGGAATCGTTATGGAACAGCACGATGTCACCCGGCTGCGTGTTTTTTGTGCACTGCCTGATCATGTCGTCGGCGCCGCGGTTTTTCCAGTCCAGCGAATCGACGTTCCACTGTACGCATTCATAGCCTTCTTCCCGGCTGATGCGCACAACGGCGTCGTTGTATTCGCCGTAGGGCGGTCGAAAGAGCGTCGTGGGCTTTCCGGTGATGTGCTCGACCAGATCGCTGGTCTTTCGCAGTTCTTCGCGAATTTGCGCTTCGGAGAGCTGGGACATGTGTGGATGCGTCGCGCTGTGGTTGCCGATTTCGTGCCCGCGGAGCACGATCTCCTGCACGAGCTCCGGGTATTTCTCCGCCCAAAAGCCCACGAGGAAGAAGGTCGTGCGCACGTCATACGCATCCAGAATGTCCAGGATCTTCTCGGTATGCGCGCTGCCCCAGGCAGCGTCGAAGCTGATGGAAAGCACCTTTTCTTCCGTATCGACGTTGTAGACCGGTAATTCCCGCTTTGCCGCCGCCGTCGTAATGTCGCCCGATATCGTCATGCCTGAATAGACAATGGATAGCGCAGCCAGACACGCGACCAGTGCAATGCGCTGCAGCCAGGGGCCCTTTTGTTCCGCCATGAACATCGCCTCCGTTCTCGCTGTCCCATCCCTATGTGTAAAGACGGGCGGTTAGAACAAAGACGCGCTCGCGCGCGGGACTCCCCTTGCCGCAACCCATTGCTATTATATGACGCGTCAAAGCGGAAAATGTATGCTTTTACAGCGTGATTTTTGCCACCTCCGTCACCACGTCGTCCATGAGCGCCATGACGTACGGACGGCCCTTGGAGGCGCGCGGCTCGATCATGACGGCGTCCGTATTGAGCTCGGAGACCTCCGCGCCCTGTTGGAAGACCCGGAAGTCGTAGGGCTCGCGTACGTACAGCGCGCCTGCCACGCGCGAGCCGTTGGAGCCGTTCCTGTTGAACGTGAAGACGCGCAGGCCCTTGCCGTTGCGGTTTTGCAGGTCGAAGTCGACCAGCAGTACGCGCTTGGCGTACCCGCGGTCGCTGAAGACGACGGCCTCGCCTTCTGCGCTGACGGGTGCGGAAAACACGACGGCATCTCCCGCGTCCAGCGCCATTGCCTTGACGCCGCCGGTCGTGCGGCCCGTGACGGGCACGCCGTCCAGCGAAAAACGGATGGACATGGCGTTTTTCGAGATGAGCAGCATTTCGGGCTCGTCCGCGCACACGTGCAGCGCCTGCACGCGGTCGCCGGCGCGCAGGTTGATCGAGGCAAACTTGGCCTTGCGCACGGCGTACTCCGAGGCGGCGGTGCGCTTGATCATGCCCTGCGCGGTCACGAACAGCAGGTCGCCGCATCCGGCGATGTCGCCTTCCGCCGCGCTGAGGATGCGCACGACCTGCTCGCCGTCCTCCAGCCCCATGAGCAGGCCGCTGAGCGTCAGGCCGCGGTCCTTGGGGCGCGAGATGTCGGGCACGGCCGTCACGGGGACGGGATAGCAGTTGCCCGCATCCGTAAAGAAGTAGAGCGTGTGATCGGTGCGGATGCGCAGCAGGAAGCGCGGCAGTTCCTCCGGCGCCTTCCACTCGCTCTTTTCAAAGACCTTGGGCGCCATGCGGCGCGCCTGGCCGCCGCGCGTGAGCATGAAGACGGTCTCCTCCGGCTCGGGCTTTTCGTCGGGCTCGGGCAGCGTGCCGGCGTCGTCCGGGATGATCTGCGTGCGCCGATCGTCGCCAAAGCGGTCGCGGATCTCGAGTATCTCCTTTTTGATGACGGCGATAAGCTTCTTCTCGCTGGAGAGAATGCCCTCCAGGCGTGAGATGAGGCGCAGCACCTCCTCGTACTCCTTGCGCAGCGTCAGGAGCTCCAGCCCGGTCAGGCGCTGCAGGCGCAGGTCGAGAATCGCCTGGGCCTGTGCGTCCGACAGGCCGAAGCGCTCAATGAGGCCCGCCTTGGCCTCCTTGACGCTCTGACTCTTTCGGATGAGCGCGATGACCTCGTCCAGGTTGTCCACTGCGATCATCAGGCCCTGCAGGATGTGCTCGCGCGCCTTTGCCTGGGACAGCTCGTAGCGCGTGCGGCGCGTGACGACGGACTTCTGATGCGCGATGTAGTGGGCGATGACCTCCTTGAGGCCCATCTGGCGCGGCTTGCCCTCCGCAATGGCGACCAGGTTCACGCCGAACGTCACTTGCAGGTCGGAGTATTTGTACAGCACCGCGAGGATCTTCTGGGGGTCTACGTCGCGCTTGAGCTCGATGACGGCGCGCAGGCCCGTTCGATCGGACTCGTCGCGAATGTCGTGAATGCCGCCCAGCTGCGCCTTGCGCTCCTCGCTCAGACGCAGGATCTTCTCCAGCATTGCGGCCTTGGGCACCTGATAGGGCACCTCGGTGATGACCAGCAGCTTGCGCCCGGACGGCCCATCCTCCACGTGCACGCGCGCGCGCAGCGTAAGCTTGCCGCGCCCGGTCTCATAGGCGCGGCGGATCTCCGGCGTGTGCAGCAGGCATCCGCCCGTGGGAAAGTCCGGCGCGGGAATGTGGCGCATGAGCGCATCGACGGTGATGTCCGGATCGTCCATCTGCGCGACGACCGCGTCGATGGCCTCGCGCAGGTTGTGCGGCGGGATGTTCGTGGCCAGGCCCACGGCAATGCCCGACGCGCCGTTGACCAGCAGGTTCGGGTAGCGCGCGGGCAGCATGTCCGGTTCCTTGAGCGTATCGTCGAAGTTGAAGCTGAAGGGCACGGTGTCCTTTTCAATGTCGCGCAGCATCTCCAGCGCGAGCGGCGCCATGCGCGCCTCGGTATAGCGCATGGCCGCGGCGCTGTCGCCGTCGATGGAGCCGAAGTTGCCATGGCCGTCGACGAGCAGGCCGCGCATGCTGTAGGGCTGCGCCATGCGTACCATGGCGTCATAGACGGAGGTGTCGCCGTGCGGGTGGTACTTGCCCAGGCAGTCGCCGACGATGCGGGCGCACTTGCGGTGCGGCTTGTCGGGCGTCATGCCCAGCTCGTGCATCGTGAAGAGAATGCGCCGCTGTACGGGCTTGAGGCCGTCCTCCACGCGCGGCAGCGCGCGCTCGAGGATGACGTGCTCGGCATAAGGGATCATGGAGTCGTGCATGACGGTCTCCATCGGCGCCTGCACGACGCTTTGAGCGATCTGCCTGGGGGCTTCGTCCTTCTTCCTGGCCATCCTTACGGCCTCCCTTCCTGCTCAAGGAATGTATCGACCTTGTTGAAATTGGCGTTGGCGCTGATGTAGTCGCGCCGCGGCTCGACCTTGTCGCCCATCAGAATGGTCACCATGCGTTCAGCCTCCGTGGCGTCCTCGATGGTCACCTGCATGAGCTTGCGGTTTTCAGGGTTCATCGTCGTCTCCCAGAGCTGCTCGGGATCCATCTCGCCCAGCCCCTTGTAGCGCTGGATGGTATAGCCCTTGCCGATGCCCTTAGTGATCCGCCGCAATTCGCGATCGTCGTAGGCATACTGTACGTCCTTGCCCCGCTGCACGCGGTACAGCGGCGGCATGCCGATGTACACATGGCCGTCGGTGATCAGCGCGCGCATATAGCGGTAGAAGAACGTCAGCAGGATCGCACGGATGTGCGCGCCGTCCTGGTCCGCATCGGAGAGAATGATGACCTTGTGATATTTGAGCGGCGCGAGGGAAAAGTCCTCGTCGATGCCCGTGCCCAGCGCCGTGATGATGGAGCGAAACTCCTCGTTGGCCAGCACCTGATCAATGCGCTTCTTTTCCGCGTTGAGCGGCTTGCCGCGCAGCGGCAGGATCGCCTGAAAGCGCCGGTCGCGGCCCTGCTTGGCCGAACCGCCGGCGGAATCGCCTTCGACAATGAACAGCTCGTTTTCCTCCGGCCGTCGGCCGGTGCAACTGGACAGCTTGCCCACCAGCGGCGCGGCGTCGAGCTGGTTCTTGGCGCGGGCGACCTCGCGCGCCTTGCGCGACGCCTCGCGCACCTTGGCCGCGCGGATCGCCTTTTCCACGATCTTCTGCGCCATGTCCTGGTTTTTCAGGTCCTCCAGAAAGGCGGCCAGCCGCTCGCTCACGACTGCCTCGACCGCCGGGCGCACCTCGGTATTGCCAAGCCTTCCCTTGGTCTGCCCCTCAAACTGCGGGTTGCGCACCGAGCAGGAGAGCACGGCCGTCAGTCCCTCGCGGAAGTCCTCTCCGGTCAGGTTGGCGTCCTTGTCCTTGAGCGCGCCGATTTTGCGTGCGAAGTCGTTGAATGCCTTCGTGAATGCGGCCTTGAAGCCAATCTCGTGCGTGCCGCCCTCGGCTGTGGGGATGTTATTGACGTAGGAAAAGACGCTCTCCGTGTAGCTGTCGCTGTATTGCAGCGCCACGCGGGTGATGACGTCGTCCTTCGTGCCCTCAAAGCAGATCACCTGGTCGAACAGCGGCGTCTTGTCCCGATTGAGGAACTGCACGTAGCCGGTCAGGCCGCCTTGGAACTGAAAGACGTGCTCGCGCGCCTGCGGATCCTTCACCCGCTCGTCGACGAAGACGACGCGCATGCCGCGGTTCAGATAGGCGAGCTCGCGCAGGCGGCGGCGCACGACATCGCCGTTGAAGACGGTCTCCTCAAACACGGCGTCGTCGGGCATGAACGTGACGCACGTGCCCTTCTTGCGCGTGTTGCCCAGGCGCTGCAACTCGCCGACGGGACGACCCGCCGCGATCTTGCCCTCCTTAGGGTCGTACTCGCTGCGAAACTCCATGCGGTAGTGCGTCCAGTTGAGGTATACATCCACGATCATCCACTTGGACAGCGCGTTCACGACCGACGCGCCCACGCCGTGCAGTCCGCCGGAATAGCCGTAGTTTTCGTGGTCGAACTTGCCGCCGGCGTGCAGGCGGGTGTAGACGACCTCCACGCCCGTGATGCCCAGCTGCGGGTGGATGTCCACGGGCACGCCGCGCCCATTGTCATGCACGCTGACGGAACCGTCCTTGTGCAGCTCGACGCGCACCTCGCTGGCAAAGCCGTTGGATACCTCGTCGATCGCGTTGTCCACGATCTCCCAGATCAGGTGGTGAAGGCCGCGGGGACCGGTCGAACCGATGTACATGCCAGGGCGCATGCGCACCGCGTCCAGCCCTTCGAGCACCTTCAGCATGCCTGCATTATACTGCTTTGCCATGAAAAATCCTCCTGAATCTACCTTGATTGCCATGTAAATGAATTCGCTAAAATATGATTTTAACATAGTTTTCTGGTTTGCGCAACGAAATTCGATCTTCTGAAAAGGATAATCTCCGCGCGTATGCCGCATAATACGCCCGAAGACAAAATCCCGAAGCGAGGTGCAGTCATGTCCATTGGGATGATCCTCCTCACGGTGCTCGCGCTGCTGATCCTCTTCGGCGTCGGAGAGCGCGTACTTGACCGCATGCATCTGACCGACCGGCAGGCGCTGTTCATGGTTGCAGCCGTCTTCGTCGGCGGATGGCTGCCCGACATCGAGATCGGTCGGGTTTCGATCAACATCGGCGGCGCGCTGATCCCGCTGGGGCTGTGCGTATACCTGCTCGTGCGCGCCGGGACGGGCAAGGAGCGCGTGCGCGCGCTCGTCGCCGCCGTACTCACGGGCGCGGCGGTCTACATGCTCGGCCGCCTGATGCCGGCCGATCCGATTCAGACGGTCATTGATCCAAACTATGTCTACGGTCTGGCCGCTGGCGTCATCGCCTATCTGCTTGGCCGCTCGCGCCGGGCGGCATTCTTCGCAGGTGTCGTGGGCGTACTGCTGGCCGACATCGCCGTGGCGGTCCTCAATTGGTCGCGCGGCATTGACCAGACGCTGCATCTGGGCAGCGCGGGCGCGCTGGACGCCGTGGTAATCTCAGGGCTGCTGGCCGTGCTGCTGGCGGAGTTC
>CALVNS010000006.1 GCA_944349855.1 uncultured Eubacteriales bacterium
CGGAGAAGGGCTCGCCCACGTGCGTCTCCTTGCCAAAGCAGTAGACGGCGGGCATCAATTTGCCGGCCGTGCCGACGTGCAGCACGCGTACCGCGTCGTCCCGCTCGGGCGAGATATTCGGCTCGCTGACGACGCAGGCGGCAAGGTCCAGGCCATTCTCCTGCGCATAGCGCTCCAGGTATTTCACTGCGCCGATCATGCCGCAGGAATTCCGCTCCTCGTCCGGCACACTCACCAGCAGCAGATTGCACGCGGGCGCGTCGGGCGCCTGCGAAAACGCATACAGGAGCTCGACGTCTGCGGCGATGCCCCACTTCATGTCGCATACGCCCCGGCCGAAGAGGTAGTTCCCGCTCTGCAGATCTTCCCGCGCCGCATCCGGCAGGCGCAGCTCACCCGCGCGCAGGCGGCGCGTGTAGGCCTCCGGATCGAACGCCGCCTGCGCCAGCGCGCCGTACTCGTCTACGCCCACGACGTCGAAGTGGCTGAGCAGCATCACCGTGCGGCGCACGTGCGCGCCGGCGCGCAGGAGCGCAAAGACCATCTCGCCATCCTCCGACCGCTCCGATACCGGCAGCACGCGCACAGCGTCCGGGTGCGCGCGAAAGTAGGGAATCTGCATGAGCATCTTCCGCAACGCCGCCGGAAAGGCGCGCTCGCCCGGCGTGTGGCTGACGCTCGGTACCGCGCACAGCGTGAGCAGGTTTTTTCTCATCCGTTCCGCGTCCATCGCATTGCCTCCTTGTCCGGATGGTTCAGTATACCACGTCCATGCACAGATGAAAAGCGTGCGTTGCATTCAACCGTCTCAGATGCTATAATGCACATAGCATCTGTCCTGTATATCACACATCCAGGAGGAATTTTTATGCAAAAGCCCATCACCGTCGCCATCGCCGGCCTGGGCGGGCGAGGCAAGGACACCTACGCACCCATGGCCCTGTCGCGTCCGGATCTGATGAAGATCGTCGCCATCGCGGACATCGTCCCCGAAAAGGTTGCCGACGTGGCCAAGACCTACGGCGTGCCGCCGGAGGGCTGCTTTTCCAGCGCCGAAGAGATGCTCGCCCAGCCGCGCCTGGCGGACGTGCTGTTCGTATGCACGCAGGACCGCCAGCATGTCGGCCACGCCATCCCCGCTCTGGAAAAGGGCTATCACATCCTGATGGAAAAGCCCATCTCGCCGGTGCTCTCCGAGTGCCAGCGCGTGCTGCAGGCGGCCAAGGCGGCGCAGCGCCAGGTGGTCGTCTGTCATGTGCTGCGCTACACGCCGTTCTTTCAAAAGATCAAAGAGGTGATCGACTCGGGGCGCATCGGCCGGGTCGTGTCGGTCCAGTCGCTGGAGAATGTCGTCTACTGGCACCAGGCGCACAGCTTCGTGCGCGGCAACTGGCGGCGCGAGGAGGACACCAGCCCGATGATCCTGCAAAAGAGCTGCCATGACCTGGACATCCTGCTGTGGCTGCTGGGCGAGCGGTGTGCGCGCGTGTCGTCGTTCGGCTCGCTTTCCCACTTCCGCGAGGAGAACGCGCCGGCGCACTCCGCCGCGCGCTGCCGCGACTGTCAGGCGCGCGAGGGCTGCCCCTACGACGCGTACAAGATCTATCTGACCGACGAGGAGACGGGCGTGCTGCACGGCCACACCGGCTGGCCAGCGGATATCGTGTGCATGCATCCCACAGAGGCGGGCATCCGCGCCGCGCTCGAGGATGGCCCCTACGGCCGGTGCGTCTACCGGTGCGACAACGACGTGGTCGACCACCAGGTCGTCAACATGGAGCTCGAACACGGCCAGACGGTCGGCTTCACAATGTGCGCCTTCACCAAGACGGGCGGGCGCACGCTCAAGATCATGGGCACGCATGGCGACATCCGCGCGGACATGCATGAGAACTTCATCGACGTGGAGGTCTACGGCGGCGAGACGGAACACATCGACGTGCGCACGCTGGCGGCGGATCTGTCCGGCCACGCGGGCGGCGACATCCGCATGGTCGAGGAGTTTTTGGAGATGCTGGCAGCGGGCGGGCAGCCCAGCGGCACGCTCTCGACGCTGGAGGCCTCCATTGAGAGCCACCTAGCCGCTTTGGCGGCGGAGCAGTCGCGCAAGAACGGCGGCGCGGCCGTCGAGATTGCGCCCATGCGCGGGCTGTAAACATCATCGCACAACGTCATCGCCCCAATGAAGCGGCGGCGCGGAGGTCATGCCTCCGCGCCGCCTGTTGATTTTGGCTTCATGCGTCGCGCCCGTAGATTTCCCACTCCGTCAGCGCTGGAAACGCCGAGGGGTCGTCCGACTTTTGCAGGCGCTCCAGGCGCATCCAGGTCACGGTATGCTCGCCCAGTTCGACCCGCTGGCGGCCTGCCACGCGCTGCAGCGGAAAGGTCTGCTCCGTGCCGTCGGAGAGCACGACCGTCGCCTGCGTCCAGTACGCGTCGTGGGGAAAGTCCGCGCGCAGCGTCAGCGCCATGGCGTCCACCCGAACCGGGCGGCCAAACTCAACCGTCAGATGGGCGTCCGTACGCGCGCCGATGCCCCAGGACTGAAACGGCCACTCACCATGGCTGTTGTTGAGCCGCATGCCGTCGATGACGTTGCGCGCCGCAAAGACCGCCTCGCCGCGCGTCTCGACGTTTGCGTGGGCGTGCGGATAGGCGTCCGCCTCGCCACGCTGATCGGCCGGGTTGAGCGCCACGTTGCGGTAGACCCTGCGCGCCGCATCGTCCAGCGCGCGCGCCGCGACGACGTGCCGCGTACCTGCAAACGCCTGCGGCGCAAAGGCCAGCCGGCCCTCGCCATGCTCGATACGGTACGTCATGCGTCCTGCGGGCATATATACCTGGGCCTCGTCCAGCGCCGCGTCCAGGCGAACCGCGCCGTAGACGCAGCCCTCGTCGAGCGTGACGGCCAGGTAATCGCCCGGCCGATATTCCGCGCCGTAGAAGAGCTCGACCTCGCCCGGCCGCTCCGCGCGCGCGAGGCACTGGTGGTTGGCATTGAAGACCTGTATCTTGGGCATGCTGTCACCTCCGTGATGCTGCCCTAAAAGGTACCATAAATCTCATCCAAATGCAAGCGCATTTTAGTGCGCAAGCGCCGCGCCGACGAAGTCGCGGAAGAGGGGATGCGGTCTGTTGGGGCGGCTCTTGAGCTCGGGATGGAACTGCACGCCCACAAACCAGGGATGCGTGGGAATCTCCACGATCTCGGCCAGACCGCGCTCGGGGTTGACGCCCGTCACGCGCATGCCGGCCGCCTCCAGGCGCCCGCGGAAGTCCTCATTGAACTCATAGCGGTGGCGGTGGCGCTCCGACACCTCCGTCTCGCCATAGGCCGCCATCGCGTGCGAGCCCTCCACCAGGCGGCAGCGATAGGCGCCCAAACGCATGGTGCCGCCCTTTTCGTCCACGTGCTGCTGGTCGGGCATGAGGTCGATCACCGGATAGGGCGTGGCGGGGTCGACCTCGGTCGTATGCGCGCCGCGCAGGCCCGCCACGTCGCGCGCAAATTCCACAACCGCCATCTGCATGCCCAGGCAGATGCCCAGGAACGGCACGCCGTGCTCGCGCGCATAGCGCACCGCGGCGATCTTGCCCTCCAGCCCGCGCGCGCCGAAGCCGCCGGGCACCAGCACGCCCTGCGCATCCTTCAGGCGCTGCGCGACGTTTTCATCCGTCACCTCTTCGGCGGGCACCCAGTCGATCTGCACGCGCGCATGGTGCGCGATGCCGCCGTGCGTGAGCGCCTCCACGATGCTCAGGTATGCGTCCGGCAGCTCGACATACTTGCCCACCAGCGCGATGCGCGCCGTGCGCTGCGGCGTCAGCTGGCGCTCGACCATCGCGCGCCACTCGGTCAGGTCCGCCTCGGGCGCGTCGATCCCCAGCAGACGGCAGACCTGCCCGTCCATGCCCTGCGCGTGCAGCAGGAGCGGGACCTCATAGATGGAGCGTGCGTTTTGATTTTCCAAGACGTTTTCGGGGGCGACGTTGCAGAACATCGCGATCTTGTCGCGCATTTCGCGCGGGATGGTGTGCTCTGCGCGGCAGACGATCATGTCCGGCTGGATGCCCAGACCCGCCAGCTCCTTGACGGAGTGCTGCGTCGGCTTGGTCTTGAGCTCGCCCGCCGCCGCGATGTAGGGCACAAGCGTCACGTGAATGTACAGGCTGTTTTCGCGCCCGACCTCCGTGCGCAGCTGGCGGATGGCCTCCAGAAAGGGCTGGGACTCGATGTCGCCCACCGTGCCGCCGATCTCCGTAATCACCACGTCCGGCGTGGGCTCGTGGCGCGCCACCTCCAGCACGCGCCGCTTGATCTCGTCCGTGATGTGCGGGATGACCTGGATCGTCGCGCCCAGGTATTCGCCTTTGCGCTCGCGGGAGATGACCGTCCAATATACACGTCCGCTGGTGACGTTCGCCGCCTGCGTCAGCGACTCGTCAATGAAGCGTTCGTAGTGGCCCAGATCCAGGTCCGTCTCCGCGCCGTCGTCCGTGACAAACACCTCGCCGTGCTGGTACGGATTCATCGTGCCGGGGTCGACGTTGATATACGGATCAAACTTCTGGATCGAAACGCGCAGTCCGCGGCACTTCAGCAGCCGCCCCAACGACGCGGCCGTGATGCCCTTGCCCAGCGAAGATACAACGCCGCCTGTGACGAAGATAAACTTGGTGTTCATCCGCTCACTCCTCTTTTCTTGGCCCCAAAAACAAAAAAATGGACGGCATATTATACGCCCGTCCATTTTGTTGCGTCAAGTAGATTTTGCGACTTTTTTGTGCTTTTGCAGGATTTTTTGTAATATGAATTGTTTTTTCATATATTTTACGTTTGATATGCATGTTCTGCATTTTATCCTGCACATTCGCAAGGCATCCGTCTCACCGGCTGCCCTTGTCGTAGGGCACACCGCTGGCCTTGGGCGCCTGCGAATTTTTAGAGGTGAACGCCAGCACGACGAGGGTGGCCACATAGGGAAACATCTTGTAAAAGTCGCTGGGAATGTTGAGCTGTACCAGCAGCGGAATGCCCGAATAGGCCGACGCAAGCGTCTTCATCAGGCCGAAGAAGAACGCCGCCAGCAGCACGCGCACCGGGCGCCACTGGCCGAAGATCAGCACGGCCAGCGCCAGAAAGCCATATCCTGCGACCGTCGCGTTGAAGTTCGTCGAGGTCGGGATCACGAACACCAGACCGCCCAGTCCGCCCAGCGCGCCAGAGATCAGCACGCCCGCGTAGCGCATGCGGTACACGTTGATGCCGACCGAGTCCGCCGCCTGCGGGTGCTCGCCGCAAGCGCGCAGGCGCAGGCCAAACCTCGTCTTGTACAGCACGACCGTGGCGACGATCAGAATCAGCAGGCCCAGATAGGTCGTGATGTAGCAATTTTGGAACAGCAGATTGCCCAGCACGGGAATGTCGCCCAGCACCGGCACGGACTTAATGCGGAACGTATTTTCAAACACGACCTGCTGCACGCCCGTGGGCTGCAGCGTGCGCGCCGCGTAGATGGCGAACGCCGGCGCAAACATGTTCAGCGCCGTGCCGGAGATGACCTGATCGCTCTTGAGGTTGATCGCCGCATAGGCGTGCAGCAGCGAAAAGATCATGCCCGAGAGCATGGACACCAGGATCGCCAGGGCAAGCAATCCCTGGCCGCTCATGCGGTCCTGCAACTGATTGATGAGAAAAATGCCGCAGAAGGCGCCCATGATCATGATACCGTCCAGGGCGATGTTGACCACGCCGCTTCGCTCGGAAAACAGGCCGCCCAGCGCCACGATCAACAGCGGGATGGAGAAGAACATCGTCTGCTGTACGAGAAAATACAGAATATCCAACTTACGCTTCCCCCTTTTCCCCTTCTGTCTCGGACGCCACGCGCCGGCGCTGCGCCCGCATGGCGAAGAACTGGCGCACCAGCAGCGAGAATGCGCTGAAG
Organism: uncultured Eubacteriales bacterium; assembly: GCA_944349855.1. Classification (GTDB taxonomy): domain Bacteria; phylum Bacillota; class Clostridia; order Christensenellales; family Aristaeellaceae; genus Beduinella. Next base: position 5,949 of record CALVNS010000006.1, read on the forward strand.
TAGATGATCGCCGCGATGATGATGTCGATGACCTCGGGCATGTACTGCAGCGTCTGCAGGTAGTTGCCGCCGATGGTGATGTAAGAGATGAAGATGCCCGCAAAGATGACGCCGATCGGGTTGTTCATGCCCAGCAGCGCCACCGGGATGCCGTTGAAGCCCTCCGTCGCCAGCTTGTCTACGACCATGATGTGCTTACCGCTGGCGGGCGCCAGGTACAGCAGCGCGCCGCCGATGCCCGCGAGCATGCCTGCGATGACCATCGAGAGCACGATGCTGCGCTTTTCATTGATGCCCGCGTACTGGCTGGCGAAGCGGTTGTAGCCGCAGGCCTTGAGCTCATAGCCGAACGTCGTCTTGTTGAGCAGGATGTACAGTACGATCGCCAGCGCGATGGCGATCAGGATGCCGCCGTTGACGCTGGACACGTCGTGGTAGCTCTCGCCGCGCAGGTTGTAGAAGATGTTGTCCAGCCCCATCTTGGGGATGACCGCCGTCGTGGCGACGTTGGCCGATTCGTTCTTGAGCTGGTTGTACACCGTCTGCTTGACCAGGTAGTTGACGCCGTACATGCCGATGTAGTTCATCATGATTGAGGAGATGACCTCGTTGACGTTGAGCAGCGCCTTGAACAGGCCCGGCACCAGGCCCCACAGGCCGCCGGCGAGCGCCGCCATCAGGATTGCGACCGGCCAGTGCAGCCCGGCGGGCAGGAACGTCCAGTGCACACCCACGTACACCGCCGCAAACGCGCCGACGATGAACTGGCCGGCCGCGCCGATGTTGAACAGACCCGTCTTGTTGGCAAAACCGACGGACAGGCCGGTCATGATGATGGGCGTGGCGAAGTAGAGCACCTGGCCCAGGCCCTTCATGCCGCCGGTGAAGCCGCCCGCCAGGATGATGCCCAGGCCCGGAATCGCATTGGATGCGTCCGTAACCGCCAGGATGGCCACGCCGAAGAGCAAGCCCACGACGATGGCGATCAGCGACGCCGCAACGCTGGAGAGGCCCTTGGATTCGAGCAGTTTTCGCACGGTCTTCACTCCTTCTTGCTGCCGGCCATGTACAGGCCCAGTTCCTGCGCGGTGGCGTTCTGCGTCTCCAGCTGCGCCACAATGCGCCCCTCGAACATGACGAGGATCCGGTCGGCGACGTTGAGCACTTCGTCCAGCTCCAGCGAGACGAGCAGCACGGCCTTCTGCCGGTCGCGCTGGGCGACCAGCTGCTTGTGGATGTACTCAATGGCGCCCACGTCCAATCCGCGCGTGGGCTGCACCGCGATGAGCAGGTCGTTGCCCAGGTCGATCTCGCGCGCCAGGATGGCCTTTTGCTGGTTGCCGCCGGACATGGCGCGGGCCGTCGTCTGCGCGCCCTGGCCGCTGCGAATGTCGTAATCCCGGATCAGCTTGTCCGCATAGCGGCGGATCTCGTCAAACTTGAGAAATCCCCTCTTGGCAAAGCGCCGGGTGAAGTATTGCTTGAGCACGAGGTTCTCCGCGAGCGTGTAATCCAGCACCAGGCCGTACTTATGCCGGTCCTCCGGGATGTGGCTCAGCCCCGAGACGTTGCGCTCGCGCACGGACAGGTGCGTGATCTCGCGGTCGCCCAGGAAGACCTTTCCGCTCTCGCAGGGCATGAGACCCGTGAGCGCATAGACGAGCTCGGACTGGCCGTTTCCGTCGATGCCCGCAACGCATACGATCTCGCCGCGGCGCACGTTGAAGCTGACGTCGTCCACCAGCGGCTTGTGGCCGTGCTTGGCGCGCACCGTCAGGTTCTGCACGACGAGCACGGGCTTGCCGGGCCGGGCGGACGTCTTCTCGACGGCGAAGTTTACCTTGCGCCCGACCATCATCTCGCTCATCTCTTCCTTGGACGTCGTGGCCACGTCCACGGTGCCGATGTACTTGCCCTTGCGCAGGACCGAGCAGCGGTCGGCGGCCTTTTTGATCTCCTCGAGCTTGTGGGTGATGAAGAGGATGGACTTGCCCTCTTTCGTGAGGTTTTTCATGATCTGTATCAGCTCGTCGATCTCCTGGGGCGTGAGCACGGCGGTCGGCTCGTCGAAGATCAGCACCTCGTTGTCGCGGTAGAGCATCTTGAGGATCTCCACGCGCTGCTGCATGCCCACGGTGATGTCGCTGATGCGCGCGTCGGGGTCGACCTTGAGCCCGTAGCGCTCCGAGAGGTCGATGACCTTCCTGCGCGCGTCGTCCATCTTCAAAAAGCCGTGGCGGGTCGTCTCCACGCCGAGAATGATGTTCTCCAGCACGGTGAAGTTGTGCACAAGCTTGAAGTGCTGATGTACCATGCCGATGCCCAGCGCATTGGCGTCGTTGGGATCCTTGATGCGCACCTCTTTGCCGTCCTTCTTGATCGTGCCCGCCTCCGCCTGGTACAGTCCAAACAGCACGCTCATCAGGGTCGATTTGCCGGCGCCGTTTTCGCCCAGCAGCGCGTGAATTTCGCCGCGGCGCAGCTGCAACGTCACGTCGTCATTGGCGATGATGCCCGGGAAGACCTTGGTGATGTGCAGCATCTCGATGACGTAGTCCATGCTCTCACTCCTTTGGTTGTAGCCGGATCTGCCGGCGCCTTTGCCCTGCCCCCGGCCCGCGCAGGGCAAAGGCGCCAGTCGCCAAAAAGCGGGCGAGCGGTTTTGCCGCCCGCCCGCTGATCGGGACAGAATCGCTTACTCGACCACGGTGGTCTTGACGATGGTCAGGCCCAGATCGCCGGGGGTCATGTCGTCGGTGCTGTTGTTGACGGCATACTCGCCGGAGACGACCTTGGCAAACAGCGCGTCATAGTCCTCCTGAGAGAAGGTCTTGAAGCGCGAGGACGCCATGGGCAGCTGCACGCCGCCGTTGGCCGCGTCGCAGATGATCTGGCGGCCGCCCTCGAACGTACCGTCATAGAACTCGGTCACGGCCTCGTAGACGGAGGCGCTGACGCCCTTCATCGCGGAGGTGATGACGGTCTCGGACTCGCCGCTCTGATCGCCGTCCACGCCGATGACCGCCTTGCCCGCAGCCTCGGCAGCGGACATGACGGAGTTGCCCACGGAGCCGCCGCAGGCGAAGATGACCTCGGTGCCGGCCTCATACCAGGAAGCGGCCAGGGTCTGCGCCTCGGGGGTCGCGTCGAAGCTGCCGGTGTAGTGGTACATCAGTTCGATATCGGTCAGGCCCAACTCAGCGGCGGCCGTCTCAGCGCCCTGCGCAAAGCCCTTGCCGAAGCGGATGACGGCAGGCACGGCCATGCCGCCCATGAAGCCCAGCTTGGTGTAGCCGTCCTTCACGGCCGCGTAGCCGGCCAGGAAGCCGGACTGCTCCTCGGCATACATGACGGACAGGACGTTCGCGTCGATCTGCTCAACGCCTTCCACGGTGGGCGCAGAATCGACGATGACGAACGACACATTCGGATAGATTTGCTGCGCCTGGCCCAGGGCCTCGGCAAACATGAAGCCCGGGCAGATGATCATCTTGGCGCCGTTCTGCACGGCGATGTCAATCTGCGCAAGGTAGCCGTCGGTGGTGAATTCGGTCGGCTTGTAGTAGTTGTACTCTTTGCCGTTCTCCTCGGCATACTGCTGCATGCCCTCATAGCAGCCCTGGTTGAAGGACTTGTCGTCGATCGTGCCCGAGTCGGTGATCAGCGCCAGTTCAATGGTCCCCTCTGCGCTGGCGCAGCAGACCATGCTCAGCACCAACGCAAGTGCAAGCAACATCGAAGCCAGTTTCTTCATCCTGAAAACCTCCTTCATTGTTGGGCGGCGACTGCCGGCGCAGGCCGGCAGCATGTCCGTGTTTATTGTAGCAGGTTTTCGACCTTTTTGGAAGCACATTCGAGCGAAAACCGAAAATTTTGCGGCAGTTTTCACAAATCCCATCCATTTCAATCGGCGCTATCTCTTCAATCCGGCAAACCCCTCGCCCATTGCCTCGTGCACCTCGCTGACGGTGACAAATGCGCGCTCATCCTCCTCCGCGATGATCTCCCGCAGCTGCGTCATCTCGTTTTTGTTGATCACGCAAAAGACCATGCCCTTTTGCGCGCCACTGTAGCTGCCGTAGGCGGACAGGAGCGTCGCGCCGCGATCCATCTCCGCGTTGATGCGCCGGGCGATTCCCTCCGCCCGGTCGGAGATGATGAAGAACTGATGCGCCGTGTTCCACCCCTGCAGCACCATGTCCATCACCTTGGTGGAGATGAACAGCGCAATCAGCGCCCACAGCGCGGACTGTGCGTCAAACACCACGCCCGAGGCCAGCACGACCGCGCAGTCGATGCCGAACAGAAATGTGCCCACCGTGATGACCGGAAAGCGGTTGTGTACCAGCTGGGCGGCCAGATCCGTTCCGCCCGTCGTCGCGCCGCCGCGCAGCACGAGGCCCAGGCCGATGCCCAGCAGGATACCGCCGTACAGGCTGGCAAGCATCATGTCCTGCGTGACCGCCCGCTGCGGCAGCAGGTCGATGCAAAAGGACAGCGCCAGCATCGCCACGAATGAGCGGAAGACGAACCTGCGTCCCACAGACCGATAGCCGACCAGAAAGAGCGGTACGTTGAGCACGGCGCTGATCAGGCCCACCGGTCCGCCCGCCACCGCTGCCACCAGCGTGGCGATGCCCGTCACGCCGCCGGGCGCGATGTCGTTGGGCACAAAGAACTGCGCGAACGACACGCCCGCGATCAGGCAGCCCAGGGCCATCTGCACATAGGCCTTTCCGATATGTAGCAACGTCTTCTTCTCCTTCATGCGCTCTCCTCCTCCGACATCCGCCAGGCCCGTCCACATGCGCCTCGCACAAAAGGGGGGAGGACCGCCTCCCCCCGAAATGCCCTCTCATGCGTCCCGCCGGGCAAAGCCCAGCGACACGCGCATCGCCTCGTCCACGCGGCGCATCAGCGCCTCGGGCAGCTTGCCCACCCGCCGGCCCAGCCTGCGCTTTTCCAGCGTGCGCACCTGTTCCGCCAGCACGAGGGAATCCTTCAAAAGCCCGCTCTCCCCGGCCGGCACGGCTACGTGCGTGGGCAGATTCGTCTTGCCCGTGCGCGAGGTGATCGCCAGCACGATGACGGTCGGGCTGTATCGATTGCCCAGGTCGTTTTGGATGATGAGCACGGGGCGAACCCCGCCCTGCTCCGAACCCACGACGGGATCGAGGTCGGCATAGTAGATCTCTCCGCGTTTGAACATGGCCTACCACACTCCGTAACATGCTTCGGCCCCGTTCCCCTGCCCTACATTCTATGCGGCCGCACGCCCAGTGCCTACAGACAGCCCTCCACATCCAGCGCGGTCACCTGCCGCACGCCCAGTGCCGCCTGCGCGCGCCGCCCCGCGCGCGCGTGCCACAGCGCCGCCATGCGCGCGGCCTGCGCGGGCTCCAGCCCCTGACACAGCAGCGCGCCCAACACCCCCGCGAGCACGTCGCCGCTTCCCCCGGTCGCCAGCGCGGGCGTCCCCTGCGCCATGAGCGCCATGCCGCCATCGTGCGCGATCACCGTCGTGCCGCCCTTGAGCAGCACGACCGCCTGCAGCCCCTGCGCCAATGCCCGCGCCGCGCCGACGGGATCGCCTGTCACGTCTGCAACGGTCGCGTCCAGCAGGCGCGCCGCCTCGCCCGGGTGCGGCGTGACAACGGTATTTGCGCCGGGACGCAGGCCCGACGAGGCCATCAGGTTCAGCGCGTCCGCGTCGATCACCTTGGGCAGGTCGCTCTCCAGCGCCGGCCGGATCGCCTCCAGCACGCCCGGGCGCTGCGAGAGCCCCGGCCCCATGCACAGCGCCTGCTTGCCCCGCATCAGCTCCCCGAGCGGTCCGGCCGCCTCGGGCGCGAGCGCGCCCTCCTGCGTGGGCATCGCCGCCGCCATCGCGCAAAATGCCTGTGTCTGCAGCACGGGCAGCACGTCCTGCGCGCAGGCCGCCGTCACCAGCCCCGCGCCCGCGCGCAGCGCGCCCTGCGCGCACAGCACCGCCGCTCCGGCCATGCCGCGCGAGCCGGCGACGATCAGCAGGTGGCCGCATGTGCCCTTGTGCGCGTCCTGAGCGCGTGCTGGCAGGCGCAGATCGCCGTCCTCCAGCACGTCCGGTCCGGGCGCGCCGTCCAGCTGCGGCGGGATGCCGATGTCCGCGACCGTGAGATCGCCCGTCAGCGCCCGCCCCGGGAAGAGCAGATGGCCAGGCTTGGGCCGGTGAAACGTCACCGTCTCCGCCGCCCTGACCGCGCATCCCAGCACGCGCCCTGTCGCGCCGTCGACGCCCGAGGGGATGTCCGCGCTCACGACCGGCAGCCCGCTCGCATTGATCCGATCGATCAGCGCCGCGTAGACGCCCTCGACCGGGCGCGCCAGCCCCGTGCCAAACAGCGCATCGACGATCGCCGCCGCGCCCGACAGCGCACCGGGATCCTCCGTCGCCATCAGCGGGATGCCCAGCGCCCGGCACAGCCCTGCGTTGACCGCTGCGTCGCCCGAGAGCGCCTCCGGCGGCGCCGCGCACACGCACACAGCCTCTCCACCGCTCTGACGCCATAGCCGCGCCGCGGCGTATCCGTCTCCGCCGTTCCCGCCCGCGCCGCACGCAAACGCCACGCGCGCATCCTGCGCCACATGTCGCAGCAGCGCCTGCACGACGGCCTGCGCCGCGTGTTCCATCAGCAGCAGCGACGGATAGCCCGTGCGCTGCATGAACGTCCGCTCCATCGCCCGCATGTCCGCGGGAAAAATCGCCCGTCGCATGTCATCCCTCCGCAACCGCCATGGCCACCGCCATGCCGCCCTCGTGCGAGATCGAAAGGTGCATCGTCTGTCCACCCAACGCGGCCAGGCGCGCCGCCGCCGCACCCGTGAGCGCCGCCCGGGGCGCACCCTGCGCGTCGTGCGTCACGCCCACCTCGCGCAGCGGCACGGCCAGTCCGACGCCCAGCGCCTTGAGCATCGCCTCCTTGGCCGCAAACAGGCCCGCCGCGCTCTGCGCGCCCATCGCGCCGCGCGAGGCGATATAGTCGCGCTCCTCCTGTGTGAAATAGCGCGCGAGAAATCCCTCCCGTGCGATGGCACGCTCCATGCACGCGATCTCGCACAGGTCCACACCCAGGCCCAGGATCATGCCTCGTCCCGCGCGGCGACCACCGCGTTGGCGATGGCGCGCGCCATGGCCTCTGCCGCCGCAGCGCACAGCATCAGCAGCGGCAGGCGGCAGGCCGTCTGGCCCGTGGCCATCGCAAAGATCGTATCGCCGTCCATCATCGTATGCACGGGACGGATGGCGCGCGCATAGCCGTCGTGCGCCGACAGCGCCAGACGGTTTGCCTCCTCCTTGGACAGCTTGGCGTCCGTGGCGATCACGCCGATGGTCGTGTTTTCGCCGATGCGCCCCTCGAGCCGCGCGCCCGTCAGCGACGCCTGCGCGGGCGTCGCACGCCCGCCGAGGTGGCCGCAGGCCAGAATCATGCCGCTCTGCGGATCGTACACGTCGCCACAGGCGTTGACGCAGACGATCGCGCCCACGTGCGTGCCGTCGGCCAGCGTGATGCTCGCCGTGCCCGTGCCGCCGGGCGCAGGCGTCGCGCCGGGCACGAGCTTGCCCACCGTCGCGCCGCAGCCGGCGCCGTGCGCGCCCTGCAACACGACGTTGGACGCCACCTTGCACGCCGCATAGCCCATGTCTGCCGTCGGGCGCACGTCCGCCCGGCCGACGCCCAGGTCGAACAGCACCGCCGCCGGCACGATCGGCACGCGCGCGACGCCCACGTCCACGCCCTCGCCGAGCTCTTCGAAAAAGCGCATCGCGCCGTCCGCCGCCGCCAGGCCGAACGCGCTGCCGCCGCACAGCAGCACGGCGTTGGGGCCCTTGACGAGGTTGCCGGGGCGCAGCAGATCCGTCTCCCGCGTGCCGGGCGCCGCGCCGCGCACATCCACGCCGCCGACCGTCTCGGGCGGGCAGAGCACGGCCGTCACGCCCGTGCGCGCCTCCCGAAGCTCCACCTGACCGACCGTGATGCCCAGAACATCCGTAATGCTGCCTTCATACATAGCCCATCACTCCTCTTACCGATACGTCGCCCGCGAGCACTGTGCGCGGGCCATCCTGCGTCTGTACCACGAGCGCGCCGGACGCGTCGACGTCCTGCGCGATCCCTTCGAATGTCTCGTCCACACCCATCACGCGCACGCGCCGCCCGAGCGTCACCGAGCGCGCGCGATAGGCCGTCATCCAGTCTTCTCCGCGCGCAAAGGCGTCATAGCGCGCCTCGAAGCGCGCCATGAACGCGCACACGACCGGCGCGCGCAGCACGCGCCGTCCGCAGGCCGCGTCCAGGCAGGTGGCCATGTCGCTCAGGTCCGGCGGGCTCGCATGCACATTGACGCCCACGCCCGCCGCGACGAAGTCGACCTGCGACTCGTCCGCGCCCATCTCCAGCAGGATGCCGCACGTCTTTTTCCCACCGACCACCACGTCGTTGGGCCACTTGATCTGCGCCTGCGCGCCGCACACGTCCTCGATCGCCTCCGCGACGGCCAGCGCCGTGAGCAGCGTCAGCTGCGCAACCTGCGACGGGTGCGCCTTCGGGCGCAGCAGCAGCGTCATGAAGACGCCCTCGTCCGGCGGCGAAGTCCACATGCGTCCGCGCCGGCCGCGTCCGGCGGTCTGCTCGTCCGCCACGACCAGCGTGCCGTGCTGCGCGCCCTGCGCGGCCAGGCGGCGCGCCCACAGGTTGGTCGAATCCACCCGCCTGTCAAACAGCGTCGGGCGCCCGGCCCAGGCCGTCCGCAGGCCACGCTCGATCAGCGGCGCGTCCAGCGCATCAGGGCAGGCCGCAAGGCGATAGCCGCGCCGGCCCACCGCCTGCACGTCGTAGCCCGCTGCGCGCAGCTGTTCCACGCGCTTCCAGACCGCCGCGCGGGTGATGCCCAGCCGTTCGCTGATCTGCGCGCCGGAGACCACTTCGCCTCCCAACAGCAGGCGAAGCACCTCGTCCATGTTCGCACCTTCTTTCGTCCAGCCGTATGCTTTATTATACCACAGACGCGGCCCGACCTCAAACGCCGCTGCAAAAAAGCGTCTTTTCTGCCCTGAAAGCGTCCGCGCAGGTGCAGGATTTTCCTTTTCCATGCCGTCATATGTTGGGGTGCTTGCCAAAGCCCCTCATTTTTCGTATAATTTAGGATTGAATTCCGATACTCCATATGGAGTCTTCACGGCAAAGGAGAATGTGCGAAATGCCCCAGCCCAACCGGATCATCCAGGCGCTCAAGCAGAACATCGCCACCGTCATCGTCGGCAAGGAGGAGGTCGTGCACCTGGCGCTCATCGCGCTGGTGTGCGGAGGACATGTGCTCATCGAGGACGTACCGGGCGTTGGCAAGACCACGCTGTGCAGCGCGCTGGCCCGCTCGTTGGCCTGTTCGTTCCGGCGCATCCAATTCACGCCGGATGTCATCCCCTCCGACATCACGGGCTTTTCCGTCGCGAACATGAAGACGGGCGAGATGGAATACCGCCCCGGTGCGGTGATGAGCCAGATCGTCCTGGCGGACGAGATCAACCGCACCTCGCCCAAGACACAAAGCGCGCTGTTGGAGGTCATGGAAGAGCACCAGGTCACCGTCGACGGCACGACCTACCGCCTGCCCCAGCCCTTCATGGTACTGGCCACGCAAAATCCCGTCGACTTCGTCGGCACCTATCCGCTGCCCGAAGCGCAGATGGACCGCTTCTTCATGCGCATCTCCATCGGCTATCCCTCCATCGAGGACGAGATGGAGATTCTGGAGCGCTACAGCCAGCCGACGACGCCGCTGTCCGCCCTGCAGCCCGTGTGCTATGCGGAGGACATCGTGGCCATGCAGGAACAGGTCAAGACCGTCTACTGTTCGCGCGAGGTCCGCTCCTATGTGGCGAACCTGTGCGCCGCCACGCGTAAGCACCCGGCCCTGCAGCTGGGCGTGTCCACGCGTGCGGCCATCGCGCTCATCCATGCGGCGCAGGCGACGGCGCTGCTGGACGGACGCGACTTCATCCTGCCCGACGACGTGCAGCAGATGGCCCATCCGGTGCTCTGCCACCGCATGATCCTCTCTCCCGAGGCGCGCATGCGCGACCAGACGGCCGAGCAGGTGCTGTCGGACGTGCTCGCGCGGGTCAAGCTGCCGGTGAAACTTCCGTGACGGCGCGCTTTGCCGCGCTGCTCGTCGCCGCCCTGTCGCTGCTGGCGGCGGCCCTGTCCACCGGCGGCGCGCTGTACTTTCTCTTCTTCCTGTTGCTCGCGTCGGCCGCGCTATTCTCGCTTGTCAGCGTCGCGTGCGCATTTGCGCTCTCCCGCTTTTCATGCGAGCTGGAGCGCGTGCGCGTCGTGCGCGGCGAGGAGGCCGTGCTGCTGTGCGCGCTGCAGCTGCGCGTGCCCCTGCCCATCGCGCCGCTGCGCCTGCGCGTGACGCCACCCGGCGCGGATGGAGAATACGAGGCCGACGTCGCCGCCCGTGCCTTTGGACGCAGCGTGGCGCGCCACCGCTTTGCGTGTCCGCATGTGGGCATATTCTCCTGCGGCGTACGGCGCGTCGTGTTCCGTGACGCGCTGGGCCTCTTCTCCCTATCCAAGGGAACCGGGCAGGGACTGCTCCCGCTGACCGTGCTGCCCGCCGTGTTGCAGGAGCCGCCGCTGCGCTTCAGCCCGGACGACTCGGGCGACGAGAAGATGGCGCGCGCGCGCGATGACGCCACCTCGCCTGCGGACGTGCGCGCCTATCAGGAGGGCGACGAGCTGCGCCGCGTTCACTGGAAACTGAGCTTGCGGCGTGGCACGCTGATGGTTCGCACCTTTGAGGAGCCCGAGCGGCCCGACGCGCTGATCCTGATGGACTGCTCTCCGCCCGCCGCCTCCGGCGAGACGGCGCTGTACATGCGCGACGCGCTGTGCGAGAGCGCGGCGTCTCTCGCCTCGGTGCAGCTCTCGGCCTCCCATATCGTCCGCATTCCGCTTCCCTGCGCCAGACCGCGCGAGCTGACGGGCGATCATGCGGCGCATCTGCCGCTGATCCTGGAGGGACTCGCCGGCGCATCGTTTGACGGCACGGAGCGCTTTGAGCGCGTGCTGATGCTCGAGACGCGCCGCATGCGCCGCACGGGCTCGACCGCGATCCTGACCACGCACCTGTCCAGCCGCATCGCCGACATGATCGTGACGATCCGGCGCATGGGGCCGCAGGTTCGCCTGATCTACGTGCACGTCAACGAGCTGACCCCGGAGGCCTCGCTGCTGCTCACGCGCATCGAGTGCGCGGACATCGAGGTCGAGACCGTCATGCTCATCGACGAAAGCGAGGCGGTGCACGCATGAGCCGAAATCGTCCTTCCGCCCTGCGCGCAATGCGCGCCCGCCTGCCGCACGCGCTGGAGAGCGCGCTCACGGCCTTTCTCTATGCCGCCGGCCTGCTGCTGCCGCTGTGCAGCGCGCTGGCGCTGCCCGTCGGCGCGGCCGACATTCTGCTGGCGTGTGCGGGCTTCTCGCTGCTGTTTGCGCTGGTCTCCCTGTCGCCGCTGACGGCCGTGCTCGGCGCGTTGGGCGCGCTTGTGGCGCTCATGCCCTACGCGCTTGGCCTGCCCGGGCAGCTTCCCGGTCTGGCAGAGGCGCTGGCGCTGGCTGCGCAGGGCGCGCCGCTGGCGCTGCGCCTGTATGCCGGAGTGCTCTATCCCCTGCTTGCGCTGTTGTTTGCGCTGCTGGCCTTTGTGCTTGCGCGCGCAAACGGAGGCTTCTATCCCGCATTTGCGCTGGCGGCGTTTGTGCTGCTGGCGACCTGGTTTTATGGAACGCGGGGAAACGTGCTGCTGTGCCTGCCCGCGCTGGCAGCGCTCGTGCTGCTCTATGCACGCTCCGGCGAGCACGGTGCGACCATCCTGCGGGCGCTGCCCACCGCTCTGGCCGCTGCGCTGCTGGCCGCCCTGCTGATGCCCGCCGCCGCGCCTGTCTCTCAGGCGATGACCAACTTTGCTGAGCGCGTGCGCAGCGTCGTGTACGACTACTTCTTCTTCACGGAACCCCGCACCGTCTTTTCCCTGCTGCTCAGCGGCTATCAACCCCTGGGCGCAGACCGGCTGGGCGGTCCCGCCAACCCGACAGATGACCTTGTGCTGCGCGTACAGGCCGACGAGACGGCCTACCTGCGCGGCGTCATCAAGGACGAGTATACCGGCGCCGCCTGGCGCGACACGGTCGCCGGCCGCCGCTATCTGTTCATTGATCCGCGCTTTCACGCGCTGCGCGACGCGCTGTTCGACGCCGACCTGCCCGCCCAGGACCTGCGCGCGGGCAATGCGGCCTTCGACGAGCGCACCATCACCGTAGCGATGCTCGCGGACGGCACCTCGACGCTCTTTGTCCCTCAGCGCCTGACGAGCATCTCCTCTGCAGAGGGCTTCGTGCCCTACTTCGGCTCCAGCTCGGAAGTCTTCATCACCCGCGACACGCAGGCCGGCGACGCATATACCGTTACCGCTCCCCTGCCTTCCGCGGACGATCCCGGCATCGGGCAGCTCCTCTTGCAGGCGCACAGCCGCGCGCAGTCCCGGGATGGCTCTGCAGGCGCATCGGATTGGACCGCCATCTGTGAGACGTACGCCGTCTATCCGGAGAGTGTCGAGGATGAGGTCGTGCGCATCGTGTCCTACCTGGTGCAGGACGCTGCCACGCCCTATGAGCGCGCGCTGCGCATTGCGAATTTTCTGGGCGAAAACTATCCCTATACGCTCGATCAGTCGGTCCCGCCGACGGGCCGGGACTTCGTCTCCTGGTTCCTGCTCGAAGAGCGGCAGGGATACTGCACGTCGTTTGCGTCGGCAATGGCGGTCATGTGCCGCATCGCAGGCCTGCCGGCGCGCTATGTGGAGGGCTATGTCGCGCGCCCGGGCGATGGTGGCGTCGCGCACGTCTCCCAGCAGGACGCGCACGCCTGGGTCGAGGTCTGCTTCGAGGGCTTTGGCTGGCTGACGTTTGACCCAACGCCTGCGCAGGGCTCCGACACGCCGGACACCCCGGACGCAGGCGGTTCCGACGATCCGCAGGCTTCGCCGGCCCCCGATGCGCCCACGCCCACGCCAAATCCCAACGGCGATTCACAGGGCGAAGATGCGCAGGGCGAAGATGAGGGGGCGCCCGGGCAGGGCGGCGCATCGCCCACGCCGGACGCTTCCGTCCCCACGCCTACACCCACGCCCGATCCGCAGGAGTCCCCGGAGCCGGAGGACTCCCCCGCGCCGGACGATCCGATCGCGAGCCCGACGCCAGAGCCCACGCCCGAGCCGAGCCTGCCCCCGGATGCGACGCCCTCGCCCGAGCCGTCTCCCCCGCCCCCGGACGATCCGCCCGACGAGCGCACGCCGCGCTGGCCTTGGCTGCTTGCGCTGCTGGTGCTCGCCGCCGCCTTCGCGCTGCGCGTGCTGTGGACGGACCCTGCCCGCGCCGCCGCGCGGCAGCGCAGCGACGAGGCACGCCTGCTGTGCTGGTACCGCGGCGCGGAATCGGCGCTGTACGCCGCGGGCCTTGCGCGCCTTCCAGGCGAATCGCCGCTCGCCTTTGCCCGGCGCGCCGAGGCCGCGCTGGGCCGGGGCGTGCGCCTGACGCCCTTCGTGCGCGCGCTGTGCCTGGTACAGTATGGCGGCCGCGCCGCATCGCCGGACTGGCTCCAACGCGCCGAGCGCTGCTACCATGCGCTTCAAATGCGCCTGACGCTGCGCCAGCGGGCGCGCATGATCGTCCGCCGCGCACTGCGCGGCCTGGGCAGTCTGAAATCCCTCTGACGCGCGCGGGCGCGCCCCCATTGTCTGGAGGCGCGCCCGTTTTTTCTGTATTTGCCGTCTAGTCCCTGCGCGTCATGTTGTTGGCCCAACGTCCCCGGTGCAATACGGCCAGCGCCCAGAAGATCTTGGCGTTCATCAGCACCTGCACGACCACGAACGCAATGCGCACATCCGGCCTGCCCACCGCGGGCAGCACAAAGGCGCACAGCAGCGACGCCGGCACGACCACGACCCACATATACCCCGAATCCAGCATGACCGCCGAGCGCGTGTCGCCGCCAGCGCGCAGGACGGAAAACGTCGTCACATAGAGCGCGTTGGCGATCACCAGCGCCGCCTGCACGAGGATCATCTGCGTGGCCATCTCGCGCAGGTCGGCGTTCAGCGTGCCATAGGCCGCAGGCACGATAAAAGCCAGCGCGCCGCCCAGCACCAGACAGGCCGCGCCCAGCATCGACGCCAGGCGCAGCAGGCGGCGGGCCTGTTCCTTGGCCCGTGCGATATCCCCGGCCCCCAGCGTCTGCCCGATGATCGCCGACGCCGCCGAGGACATGCCGGCTGTCAGCACGTAGATCAGCGTCGTCGTCTGATCCAGCAGCGAGATCGCAGGCAGCGCGTATTCCTGCACGTGCGCATACGTCCAGAAGAAGATCATCTGTCCGCCCGTCCAGAGCACTTCGTTCGCCGTCAGCGGCACGCCCTTGCGCACGAACGTGGCCAGTACGCGCCGCGGCAGGTGGCGGAAGCTGCCGACGTCCCGCGTGAAGGGCGTCTTCTGGCGCTCCAGGACGTACAGGTAAAAGCCCATCTCCACCAGCCGGGCGATCAGCGTGGCCAGCGCCGCGCCGCGCTCCTCCAGGCGCGGGAAGCCGAGCAGGCCGAAGATCAGCAGGCTGTTGAGCGCGATGTTCACCAGCATCGTCACAAAGCCCGCGATCATGGGCATGCGGTTGCGGCCCAGCGCGCGCAGCGCGTGCATGCACGCCAGCGACACGCCCGTGGGGATATAGCTCCACTTGATGACGGACAGGTAGTCCAGCCCGGCGCGCATCGTCTGCGGATCGGTGACGAACGCGCCCATGATCTGGCGCGGGAAGAAGTGCAGCGCCAGGAAGAAGATCACGCCAATCGCCAGCCCGCCCATCACCTGCAGGCCGAACAGCTGCTGCATCGTGCGCCGCTCGCGCGCGCCGTAGTACTGCGCGATGAGGATGCCCCCCGCGCCCGTGAAGCCGAAGAGCAGGCACAGAAAGACCGTGTAGGGCTTGTTGGCCACCGACACGCCGGCCAAGGACGAGGCGCCCAGCAGGCCGACCATGAAGTTATCCGCGAAATTAAAGAGCGCGGAGATCAGCTGCTGGGCGATGACCGGCAGCATGATCGCCGTCGCATATAGGTAAAAGTCCCGGTTCTTCCGTACATCCGCGAGCATACAAGCCCTCCCGTGCGCGCTGTCATTTCATACAGTATAGCATAGATCGCGCAAGCTGCAAAGGGCAAACGGCCCGCCGGAAATCCGGCGGGCCGCTTCATCACGCATCCGCAACGCTGTACAGCTCCAGGCGGTCGATCAGTCCTTCGACGACGCCCGGGATCTCGTGGAAGTTGCGGGCGCTCAGGCGCAGGCGCAGCCTGTCCGCGTCGCCGGTCCACTTGACCGGCAGGACGAAGTCCTCGTAATAAATCTCGCCCTCAAAGTCCGCCTCCATGGACTTGGTGCCGAACGTGCGCCATTCGCCCTGCGCAAAGACCTGCAGATCGAACAGCGGGTTGACCACATGCCCGGAAAACGGATGGATGTACATCTTCGTCGAGCCATCCAGGTACAGTCGCAGCAGCATCTCGCGCCCCGGGTGCGACGCAAGCTCAAACTCGATCTCACCCCGCTCCGAGCAGAACGTGAGCGTCGTCTGCAGCGTCGCATGCCCGTCATGCGACCCCACTTGCATGCGCACGCCGTGCAGGCCGTGCGCCTCTCGGCTATCCGCGCAGCCGAATGCCAGCGCATCGGCAATCTCCCGCCGCGGCGGCTCGCTCAGGCGAATGTAGCCGCAATAGGTTTCATCCTTGACCAGGCGGATGGGCCTGAGCACGCGGTGGCCCGCGCCCGCGCCCTGCAGCTCGACGCAGAACGTGCACGGCTCGCCGTTGGGCACAAGCGATGCGAGCAGCTCCGCCTGGTTGCCCACGAACAGCGCATCCTGCGGCGCGCAGGCCACCAGCAGGTTCGGGCCGTAGGTGACGCTGACGTACTCCAGGCGATCCGGCATGTGCTGCGCCGCCAGCGCAAAGGGCAGCTCCAGGCGCACCACGTCGCCCGCGCGCCACGTCCGCGCCAGCTGCACAAAGCCGTGCTCCGCGCGCTCCTCGCACGTGCCGTCCGGCAGCGTGATGCGCGCAGGGCCCTGCAGCCAGTGCGGCAGGCGCAGGCAGAGCGTCAGCTCGCCCCCGTCCAGGAACTCGAAGGCAATCCGCCCGTCATTGGGGTATTCCGTGCACTCGACGATGCGCATGCCCGTCGGCCCGTGCGTGTAGGCGCAGGGCATGTACAGGCAGGCGTAGGCATGGGTCGCATCCTCCAGAAACGCACCCTCCGTCAGGGAAGCGTACGTCTCCGCGCCCGTTCCATAGCAGCACCAGAACGAGCCCTCCGGCGTTCCCCACTTCTTGTAGGCGCTGTTCTTCAGGTTAAGGTTGTAGATGAACATGCCCGTATCGGGGTTCTGCTGCGCGAGCACGGCATTGACAAACCGGCGCTCCCACGCGTCTGCAACCACAGCGTCCGGCGAGATCTCCAACAGCTTGCGGTCCACGCGGTTGAGGTTGTGTGCGCAGCAGCTCTCACCGCCCTCGACGTTGTGGCGCGACTTCGTGTCCATGATGTGGAAGTAGACGCGCTTGGGATAGTTGTACAGTTCCGACTGATAGTCGGGGAATGCGCTGCGCCCCGACACGCTGCCCGTGGGCAGTTCATGCCCTTCCCGGTTGGCGCGCATGAAGCCGCGGGCCGCGTCCAGCGCTGCCTGCTCGCCGGTGATGCGATACTGATCGACCAGCGCCTCCACATAGGGGCTTTCGGAGTTGGCGTGCTCCATGCCGTAGGCGAGGCGGTCGTCGTCCCGGAGGAACATGTCGTCGAACCAGCTGCGCCGGAAATAGCCCGCCGTCTCCAGGTCCTTGGGATCGTGCGTGTGCTCGTAGAGCATGAGAAACGCGTCCATGATGCCGCCCGCCTCGGAGAAGAACGGCTCCACACGGCGGCTGTTCGTCGTGCGCTCCCGCTCCTGCTGCGTCAGCGGCTCCATCACGGTGCGCACGCGCCCAGCCATGCGCCTGGCGCCCTCCAGCGCCTCCTCCATGCCAAACCGGCGGTAGGCGAGCAGCAGCGCCACCATGTCCTTGTGGATGTCGTACATGACCGCCTTGATGTGCGTATGCGAGTAGACGCTGTCCGTCTCCAAGCGCATGCGCCCGACGAGCAGCGCGTCGTCCTCCGGGGTGAGCATGCCTTCGGGGCAGGTCTTCGCGGTCGCCCGCTGGCATTCGAGCATCGCTTCGACCGTGTACAGCGCGCGTTCTCGCGCCGCCGCGGCGATCGAATCATCCAACCCGGCAAAGGCGCGATGCAGGTTGCACAGCGCCCGCACATAGTAGTAGTGATAGCTCGGCCAGCCGCCGTAGGGCTCGACGCCTCGGGTGTCCACGCCGCAGGGGATGCGGATGCAGGCGACGATGCGGTCCGGGTTGAGCGAGAGCAGCCATTGCGCGTTGCGGCGCATCTTGCGCTCGATGTCCGTGCCGGCCAGCGGGCGCACGGCCTCCGCGCCCGCGACGTGCAGCGGGGTTCGGTTGTCCATGGCAATGCCTCCTTTAATGGTGGATTTTCTGGCGCGATTATACCATATCCGTGCGCAGATGCCCACAGTCCGCCGCATAGTCCGTAGCAGAATCCACAAAGCGTAGGTCTATCCCAGCCTCTCAAAAAAGAGCGCGCGGGGCGCCCCGAAGGGAACCCCGCGCGCCGTGCGCGGTGGATGAAATTACTCGGCCTTGGGGCCCGCGGCGACGACCGCCGGGTCCATGCCCTCGTACTTGGCGAAGTTCTTGACGAACATCGCGGCCAGCTTCTTGGCCTGCTCGTCATAGGCGGCCTTGTCCGCCCACATGTCGCGCGGGATCAGCACCTCAGCGGGCACGCCCGGGCAGGAGGTGGGCACCTGCACGTTGAAGATCGGGTCGGTCACGAACTCGGCCTTCTCCAGTTCGCCGTTGAGCGCAGCGGTGACCATCGCGCGGGTGTAGGGCAGCTTCATGCGGTTGCCGCCCTTGCCAGCGGGGCCGCCCGCCCAGCCGGTGTTGACCAGGTAGACGTTGGTGCCGTACTTCTCGATCTTCTCGCCCAGCATCTCGGCGTACTTGGAGGCCGGACGCGGCAGGAACGGCGCGCCGAAGCACGTGGAGAACGTGGCCTGCGGCTCGGTGACGCCGCGCTCGGTGCCGGCCAGCTTGGCGGTGTAGCCGGTCACGAAGTGGTACATGGCCGCTTCCTTGCTCAGCTTGCTCACCGGCGGCAGCACGCCGAAGGCGTCCGCCGTCAGGAAGATGACAGTCTTGGGGATGCCGCCCACGCCCGGAATCGCGGCGTTGGGGATGTACTCGACCGGGTAGCCCACGCGGGTGTTCTCCGTCACGGAGCCGTCGTTGAAGTCGAACACGCCGTTCTCGTCGATGGTGACGTTCTCCACCAGGGAGCCGAACTTGATCGCATTCCAGATGAAGGGCTCATGCTCCTTGGACAGGTTGATGCACTTGGCGTAGCAGCCGCCCTCGATGTTGAAGATGCCGTTCTCGCTCCAGCCATGCTCGTCGTCGCCGATGAGCTTGCGGTTCGGGTCGGCGGACAGCGTGGTCTTGCCGGTGCCGGACAGGCCGAAGAACACGGCGGTATCGCCCTCGTCGCCCATGTTGGCCGAGCAGTGCATCGGCAGCACGCCGTCGGCCGGGAGCAGGAAGTTCATGACGGAGAAGACGGACTTCTTCATCTCGCCCGCATACTGGCTGCCGGCGATGACGACGACCTTCTTCTCAAAGTTGACGCAGATGGCGGCCTCGGAGTGCACGCCGTCCAGCTCGGGGATGCACTTGCAGCCCGGCGCGCAGATGACGGTGAAGTCCTCGGAGAAGTTGGCGAACTCCTCCGCCGTGGGGCGGATGAGCAGGTCATGCATGAACATGTTCTGAGAGGCCAGCTCATTGATCACGCGGATGCCGCGGCGGTAGGTGTGATCCGCGCCGGCAAAGCCGTCGAACACGAAGACCTCGCGGTTTTGCAGGTAGGTGGCCACGCGCGTAAGGATTTTATCAAACTTCTCGGGGGTCATCGGCACGTTGATCTTGCCCCAGGCGATCTCGTCGTGGATCGAGGGGGTGTCGACCACGTAGCGGTCTTCCGGCGAACGGCCGGTGTACTTGCCGGTCATGACGGCCAGCGCGCCCGTCTCGGACAGCACGCCCTCGCCGCGCTCCAGGGCCTTCTCGGTCAGGCTGGCGACGGACAGGTTGTGGTAGACCTTCGTGGGGTTGATGATGCCCCACTTTTCGAGGTTGACGGTGCTCATTTCTGATGTCCCTCCATGCGTTTTTGTCACATCCGCACCGCAGCGCGGACAGGAAGATTGCAACATGGGCAAGCCGGATCTGATAGAAAATCCAATCCTTACCCTCATTGTTATATTTTCGACGAAAAACCTGTTTTTCCTCCCGGACTCGAAAAGAAATCAAAAAAATTTTTAGATTTTCTTGATTTGCGCCAGCGCCTGCGCGATGGCGGCAAACGCCTGCACGGAGAGCGTCTCGCCGCGCGCCGCGGGCTCGATGCCGGCGGCCTCCAGACAGGCCTGGGCCTGCTCGCGCGTCAGGCCGAAGGCGGGCTGCAGGTTGTTCAGCATCGTCTTGCGCCGCATCGCAAACGCCGCGCGCGCCACGCGCATCGTCAGGCCGGCGTCAGCCTCCGGCACGGGCGGCCGTTCACGCATGTCCAGCACCATAAAGGAGGAGTCCACCTTCGGCTGCGGTATAAAATATGCAGCGGGTACCGCGAGCGCCTCGCGCGCCTTAGCATGCCAGGCGCACAGCACCGACAGCAGGCAGTAGGCCGCATCTCCCGGCTGCGCCATCAGCTTCTCGCCGACCTCGCGCTGGACCATGACGGCAATGCGCGCCACGGGCAACCCCTCGGTCAACAGGCGCGTAAGCACCGGCGTGGTCACATAATAGGGCAGGTTGGCCACAACGAGAAACGGCCGCCCCTCGCCAAAGGCCTGCGCCGCCAGCCCACACAGGTCCGCCCGGGTCGCGTCGCCCTGCACGAGCGTCACGTTGCCGCGGCCGGCCAGCGCGTCTTGCAGCACGGGTATCAACGAGCGGTCGAGCTCCAGCGCCAGCACCCGGTGCGCGCGCGCCGCCAGACGGGCGGTCAGCG
This sequence comes from uncultured Eubacteriales bacterium, assembly GCA_944349855.1. Lineage (GTDB taxonomy): Bacteria > Bacillota > Clostridia > Christensenellales > Aristaeellaceae > Beduinella. The sequence goes on from CALVNS010000006.1 coordinate 26,240, forward strand.
TGCCGCTGCCGGGGCCGATCTCCAGCACGTCGTCCTGCGCCGTCACGCCGGCAGCCTCCGCCAGGCGGTCCAACAGCGCCTCGTCAAAGATGAAATTCTGTCCCAGGCTGTGCTTGAAGCGAAATCCGTGCTTCGCCACCGCCTCCTCATGTCGTCCCATGCGCGTCCTCCTCTCTGCGCGGAAGCATCATCGCATACAGCAGGCGCACAGCGCCCGCAATGAGCAGCAGGTCTCCCACGCTGGCAAATCCGCCGGCCAGCGGGATGACGTCGCCCAGCCATGCCAGGCGCGTGGACGCATCCTGCAGCGCATAGCCGTAGATCTCCCCTGCCGCGAGCATTCCGGCCGCCTGCGATGTGGACGACACGGGCATGCAAAACCCGTTGAGCGCGATGACGGCGAAGTTGCACAGCGCGCCCGCGCCTGCAATCCATGCGCCGGGATCAAAGCGCCGGTTGAGCCAGGCGAACAGCAGCAGCGCCGCATATTGGATCAGCACCTGCAGGGCGAGCGCACCCTCCGGAAGCCGGACAAACCGGGAGGCTGCCTGAAAGGCAGCCTCCAGCAAAAAAGCCAAGATGGGCAGGGCGAGCGCGGCGACGTCGCTGCGGGCGATCTGGCCCAGGCCGCCGCCCCTGCGCCGCGCCAGCAGCAGGCACAGCAGGGCCGGCATGGCCGCCAGGATGAGCATCACAATGGCATTCCTCCGTTTTCCGAGCCCGGGCAGCTCAAGGCAGGTCGAGCGTGCGGGCCACCTCTTCCATCGCGGCGACGACCTCGCTGTGAAACTGGTTGCCCGCTTCCGCACGCAGCGCGTCCAGCGCACGCGCCTTGGGCATTGCCTTTCGATATGGACGGTCGCTCGTCATCGCATCAAACGCGTCCGCAATGGAGAGGATGGCCACCTCCAACGGCAGTTCAGACAGCGGTTTGCCGTCGGGGTAGCCCTTTCCGTCGAAGCGCTCGTGATGGTGCAGGATCGCCTGTTTGGCCGTCTCTGCGATGTTCAGCGAGCTGATGATCCGATAGCCGATCACAGGATGCTGGCGCACGATCGCCCATTCGTCCTCGTCCAGCGGTCCATGCTTGTGGAGCACCTGATCGTTGACGCCGATCTTGCCGATGTCATGCAGCAATGCAGCCACGCGCAAATCGGCAATCCGCTTGTGCGGCAGGTTCATCACCTGCGCAATGCGCACGGCATATTCGCTCACGCGGCGCGAATGGCCCTCGGTATAGGGATCCTTGACTTCAATGGCGCTGGAGAGTGCGGCGATCATGTTGATGTATTGCTCTTTGCTCTCTACGTACAATTTGAACGAATACCTTGCCAGCAGCAGCGGCAGCATGAAAATGGCCAGCAGATATTCGCCGCCCGGCAGCTTGAGCATATAGGCCAACAGGATGCCGATGGGCATCGTCGCCAGGATGTTGGGCAGGATGCCCACGATGTTCTCGCGCAGGTTGCCGCGGATGTCCTCTCCGCCCAATGCAAAGAGCACGAGCAGCAGCAATAGGTTGACCACCATGACGACCGCGGAAAACAGCGTGCTGGGCAGGATCGAATACGGGATGCGAAAGCCCGAATTGTTGCCGCCCAGGAGGATGAATACCACGTTGGCAAAGGACAGCGCGATCAACACGATGCAGGTATTGAAGAGCAGCTGGACCGGCCGGTGCAGGAGGCTCAGGCCCAGCTTTTGCGTCCGGCCCTCGCGCGCAAACATGAGCGGCGTGCTCAGCGCGTAGAGCAGCTGCACGACCGACGCCTCCATCGTCAGAACGGCCGCCAACACGATGATGAAGGAGACGTCCACGATGTGCTCTTCAGACAATTGCAACGGTATGGAGCGAAAGACGGTCATCAGCATCAGCATGATGACCATCTGCGGCAACGCCTTGGCCACCCCCTCCTGACGGACGATCAGCACCGTGGGCAGGACATCCACAGCCGTGATCAACAGACCCATGAGGAAGATGAAGGCAATATAGACCTTTTGGCTCTTATTCATCAGCTACCTCCGCCTGCCGCGGTGGCACAAACAGGTCCGTACGAGGGCCGTAAGTATGATGGAAACAGATCCGGCCGCATGGTTTCAAAAATCCTACCTAACGATTAGTACTTCCAGTTCCAGCCAAAGAAGGCGCCGGAAGAGAGCAGGAACGCAGCCACCGCCGAAACGGCCAGCATGATCTTCTTCACGATATATAGCCTCCTGTTTCACAGGCTCTGCTTACCGCTAGTTGAGCAGGCTATATCCGCTACGCTTTCAAAGATGCCGTTGTGGCCGGATCTATTTCGTCAAAAGATAAGGAAGGGATTGCACAAATGATCGTCTTGCATAAGGGAGGGGTTTGTCAAAGGGAGCGTTTGATGTACCCCACGCGGCGGTTGACTGCATCCATCGTGGCCTTGACGACCGCCTTGTCCGCATCGTCGCGCAGGAACGCGCCGCCCAGGAGCAGTTCAGGCCCCTTGACGCAGTTGACGCTCACCAGAACCGCCGCGCGTCCGCTGATCTGCGCTGACTGCACATCCACCAGCTCGAACGCAGGCGCGCCCATGAATTCGTTGATCGCGCCGACCGTGGCCATGGCGACCATGCGTTGGCGGGAAAACACGCCGCTTTGGCAGGAAGCCAGGCCTTCATACTCGCGGCCGCCGCAGCCCAATCGCACGCCGACGGACATGCTGTCGCGCTGGCTGTGCAGATCGATGCCTTCATACAGGAGCCGGACGTTCTGCGCGGCCCGCTCATCCTGCTGTCCGCCTTCCAGCGGAATCCGCGCCACGCTGATGACGCGGTAGTCGACCTCCGCGTCAAAGGCGGCCATCAGGGCGGATTGAATGTCGCGCGTCACCTGCTTGGCCGTGCGCCGTTCGTCTGCGATGACGTGAATCTCCTCGACCTCGCCGCGCTCGCCAAAAACCACGCGCGCGGACTGCACGCCGTCAATTTTGCATATCAGGTTTTTCCAGGCGACTTCTCTACTCATCTCCGGCGAGCGCGCTTCGCTTTCCGACACGTTCATCAGCCCCTGTCCATCTTCTCCCATAAAAACAATATTAGCATACCACATCGCCTGTTAATCCGCAAGGATATTTTTGTGTGCCGCCTCCAAAAAAGGAATTTTTTCCACAAAAAGCGGGCATCCGCACATCATCTGCGCGAATGCCCTCGCGCGCCTCAGCGCGCCCGTTTTTCCCCGATGTAGATGAGCCCTGCAGCGTCCGGACCCGTGTTGGACGCCACCGCCGCGCCCAAAAAGCCCGTAAATGCCGGCGGATATCCGACGGCCTTCTCGCATGCCTCGGCATACGCCCGAATGTAACGCTCATCCGTCGCGGCGATGCCATAGGCACCCCCCTCGACGATGCGCGCGCGCATCAGCGACGCTGCGACGCTGGCGACGGCCTTTTCACCGCGCACCTTGCGCACGACCTCGGACACGCCGTCGTTGAGCGTAAAGATCGGATGCAGGCCGAGCAGCTCGCCCGCAATGGCAGCTGCCGCCGAAACGCGGCCGGACTTTCGGATGACCTTGAGCGAATAGGCGGCCAACAGAATCTCCGTGCGAGCGAACGTATCCTCCAGCCGCGCCACCACCTCGTCCATGGGCGTTCCGGCACGCAGCGCCTGCGCCGCCTGGACGACGGGATATCCATATCCCAGCGAATAGCAATGGCTGTCGACGATGTGTACGCGCAGGGCGCTTTCAGGGCGCTCCTCGCGCAGCTGCGCGACCGCCTGATGGGCGACGGCGTTCGTCGCCGAACCGGTTGAATTGATGCTCACATAGAGTACCTGTTCTACGCCCGCATCGTCGTACGCCTTGAACTGTTCCAGGAACTCATGCGCGGTCACCTGGGATGTGGTCGGAACGCCCTTGGCATTGCGCAGCATCTCGTAGTATTCCTGCGGGGTGAAGTCCTCCCGCTCCGTATAGGCGTTGCCGTCCAGCGCGATCTTGAAGTTGACGATATCGATCTCGTTTTCCCTTTGCATCTCCTCTGACAGGTCGCAGGCTGAATCGGTCAAAACTGCGATCTTCTCCATCCAATCATCCTTTCCTTTCTGTCGGTCCAGTGCCCCAAATTGAAAAAGTGCAAATAAAATAAAGCGGGGCGCAATGCCTTTTTATTCTACACCCTACAAGGCCTTTTTGCAATCGTCCCGTGCACATCCGCGGGCACGTGTTGCCGATGTTTCGTTTGCAAAAAGCCCCAAAATACGCTATACTCATAGACGGCGAATACGTTGGGAGGGAGGGACGATTCATGGAATGGATGGACCAACTGGAACTCTACTTTAATACCGGCATCACGCTGACGGTTCACCTGCTGGAGCTGATGGGCGTCATCATCATCATCTTGGGCGCCATACGCGATTTCTTCTGCTTTTTCTCCGGTCGCGGCTCCAACATCCGCCTGGACCTGGCGCAATCCATGGCCCTGGGCTTGGAGTTTAAGCTCGGCGGCGAGATTCTGCGCACCGTCATCGTACGCGATTGGAATGAGATCCTCATCGTGGGCGCCATCATCATCCTGCGCGGCGCGCTGAACTTCCTGATCCATTGGGAAATCCGCCACATCCAGCACGACGACGAAATTCTGCAAGAGACGCTGGATCCACACAAGGGCGCGCAAACGAGCAAATCCTGACCGTCGCGCAAACGACCGGATGCCTTTGGCGATCCGGTCGTCTTTTTGTCTCTCAAATGCGCTCCAGCAACCATAGCACCACCAGGTGTGCCGGGTACAGACCGTAGCCGGCCCATGCGGGCAGGCGTACGTTTCGCCTCCACGGAAAGAGCATCAGCGGCAGCGCGAGAATTGCCAGCGCCTGCAGCCGAAGCCACGGCGCCAGGAGCACCGCAGCGGTGCCGGCGGGCCGCAGCTCCAGGCCCAGGAAGGACGTGACGGTGCTGGAGGAAGCGCCCCAGTACAGGCAGAACGCCGCCATCACCGCAGCGAGCGCGCTGGCCCGCTCGCGCGCGCCGTACAGCAGTACGATCAGCAGCACGCCGCGCCAGCCATAGTCGCACCCGAATATCTGCGCCAGCAGCAGCGAAAGCGCCAGCCCCACGCCCGCTGCCAGGCGTCCCAGCGCCCGCGCCGCCGGGCTCATGCGCTCCCAGGGCTTTTCCGCGACGGCCACCAGCGCCAGCAGCCCCAGCAGCAGCGTCAGGAAGATGTTGGGTTCACGCCAAGTATGCGCCAGCGCCGCCATATAGAGCGGCTGGGAGATCAACCCCACCGCCAACAGGCGCAGCGCGTACCGCCATACGTTGCGTGTGTAGCAAAATCCGACCACCAGACACCAGGCGTACAATGGAAAGGCGATGCGGCCCAGCACGCGCATCTCCGGCACGGCGGGAAAGAGCATCTTGCCCATGTGGTCGGTCATCATGAAGATCAGGGCGATGATCTTGAGCGTTCCGGTCGCAGTGCTTCCACCCAGGGACGGCTTTTGCAGGGAGTTTGCTCTTTGCACGGGCGTTCCTCGTTTCTTTGGCGATCTTGGGCTTTTCATTCTGCGCCGCACGTCCGATTTCCTCTTTTTCCCGACGCGGCGCATCAAAAAAAGGAGCCTTGCGGCTCCTCTTGGGCTCAGTAGCGGTTCTGACGGTTGCGCTCGAAGCACTCGCGGCAGTAGACGGGCTTGTCGCCACGGGGCTGGAAGGGCACCTGCGTCGTGCAGCCGCAGCCATCGCAAACGACTTCGTACATCTGGCGCTCCGGACGGCCGCCGCCGTTCTGGGCGCGGCGCGCCGCACGGCAGCTCGGGCAACGGCCCGGCTCGTTCTGGAAGCCCTTCTCCGCATAGAAAGCCTGTTCAGAGGCGGAGAAAACAAATTCGGCGCCGCACTCGCGGCAGGTCAACGTCTTGTCCTGATACATGAAAAAACCTCCCGAAAAATTTGTGCCTCACCCGACGACAAACCCTGATGTGCTCCAGACGGACTTCCGATCATCGAACGAAGCGATAGACGAAGGAGGTCTTGAAAACGAACCGGGCAATCCCATGGTTGAGGTCCAACGCCGAGTATTATAGCACGTTTTGCTTTGCTTGACCAGTCCCTTTTTTTGTTTTGATTCACCGAGCCCTCGTCAATTCATTCCAAGCACGAAAATTTGCCTTTGTTCGGCAGGATTCTGCGCATGTGGGTCGAATCTCTCTACCAACATTGCTCATGTTTGTATAAGTTCGTATTTATTTTTCGCGTGGAGGGGATTATGAACTACGTGGCTTTCGGGCGGCGCGTACGCCAACTGCGCCGGTCCCTGCATTGGACGCAGGCACAGCTCGCGCAGACGTGCGGCATCTCCATCTCGTTCCTCGGCCATATTGAGCGCGGGAGCCGAAAAGCCAGTCTGCAGACCTTGCTTGAACTGTGCAGCGTGCTGGGCATCAACCCCGATCACCTGCTTGAAGATTCTTTGGATGCCTTTGCCGAGCAGCCCGATGACGACACGGAGGGCGGACTGAACGAGGGCGCGGCAAACAGGGCCTCCAGCGGCGCCTCCCCCAGCGAAGGCGTTGAGACCGACGGCGCGCCGAAAGAAACGCCTTCGGACGAATCCGCTTTGGCCGGGAAGCGTTCGGAAGCCGCCCGCTCTGATGCGCCTTCTTCGGATGAGGCTTTTGGAGTTGAAGTTCCTTCGGAAGAGGGCTCTTCGGATGAGCCCTCTTCACATGAGGCAGACAAGGCCGGTTCAGTCCAGGCCGTTGGGGATGCATCGCCTTGCGCTTGCGATGAACAGCCAGCGCAAGGGCAGCCCGACGGTTCGTCTTGGGGCTATGACTTTGGATCGCATGCTGCCCAGGGACACACGCTCCAGCAGACCACCACCTTTGTCGATCTGTGGGAGCTGGCGACGGATGAGGAGGCAGCCAATGGCGCTGCAGAGCCGCCGGATGCTCCGTCCCCCCGTGAGACGGACGCATAAGCCTTCTGACAGGCCGGCTTGTATTCGCATCGCGCGCCGCCGTCCGGGTGATGGCCGCTTCACGCGCATATTTGTTCTCATCATTCAGGGTGCAGCCCCAATGGCTCCGCGGACATCTGGCGCACCCAAGGAGGCATACCCATGCACGATTTCTCGGCGCTGCTGCGCCGCCTGCATCGTCCGACCGGACGCGTGGATGTAGTGCTCGACACCGACGCCTATAATGAAATCGACGATCAGTTCGCCATCGCCTATCTGCTGCATGCCGGCGAACGGGCCGACGTAAAGGCTTTGTATGCAGCGCCCTTTTTTAACGCCCGCTCCACCAGTCCGGCGGACGGCATGGAGCGCAGCTATCAGGAGATCCTGCATCTGCTGCGCCTGGCCGGGCGCGAAGAGCTGACCTCCGCCACGCTGCGTGGCGCTGAGCGGTATCTTCCCGACGAGCGCACGCCCGTGGATTCCCCCGCTGCGCGCGACCTGGCCCGGCGGGCTGCCGCATATACGCCGGAGGCCCCGCTGTACGTGTTGGCAATCGGCGCAATCACCAACATTGCCTCTGCGCTGTTGCTCGCTCCAGCCATTGCGGATCGGATTGTGATCGTCTGGCTGGGCGGCCATGCGCTTCACTGGCCCGACACGCGGGAATTCAATATGTGCCAGGACGTCTGCGCCGCTCGCGTCGTCTTCGCCAGCGGGGCAGCGCTCGTTCAGCTTCCCTGCATGGGCGTTGTCGATCAGCTGCGCACCACCGGTCCGGAGTTAAGCGCCTGGCTGGGCGGCCGAAACCGGCTTTGCGATTACCTGGTGGCCAACACCGCCAGAGAGGCCGAAAGCTATGCGGCCGGGAAGCCCTGGAGCCGTGTGATCTGGGATATTTCCGTCGTCGCCTGGCTGTTGGACGAATCGGGCAGCTGGATGCGCGAGGAAATTCTCCCATCCCCCATTCCCCAATATGACCACCACTACAGCCGCGACCCGCGCAGGCATCCGATCTGCTATGTGTGCTCCATCGATCGCGACGCCGTGTTTGAGGATCTGTTTCGCCGGCTCACGCGCAGTTGAGCGTCCAGGAGATGAACCGTCTATTCAGAAACCGGTTCTCTCCTCTTTTTCTTTTTCCAATGCCATAGGAGATATCCGACCGCCTCGAACCATTTTCTTTTGAGGGTTCCTCGCTCTTCATTCGTCAGGCCGTGCGGTCCACGCGCATCTTGTCCGCAATCAATGCGATGAATTCGCCATTGGTCGGCTTGTCGTCCGGCGAACAGACATTGGCGCCAAAGACCTGATTGAGGACTTCGACGCGTCCGCGGCTCCAGGCCACCTCGATCGCATGGCGAATGGCGCGCTCCACCTTGCTTGGGGAAGTAGAAAATTTGCGGGCAATCCCGGGATAGAGCTCCTTGGTGATGCGATTGATCATCTCCGGTTCGTCCATCACGAGTTTGACCGCCTCTCGCAAGAACTGATACCCTTTGATGTGCGCCGGAATGCCGACCGTCAAAAAGATGGAGGCGATCTTCTCGTCTGTCGACTTGGTGTTGACGGACGGCGCAGGTGGAGGCGCCAGCAGCACCTCCTGCATGGTAGGGCGGGTATGCGCCACCTCCACGACGCGCTGATAGAGTGTCGAAAAGTCGAACGGCTTGATCATGTAGTAGCGCGCGCCCAACTGCACCGCCCGCATGATGAAGTCGTCCCGGCCCAGCGCGGTCAACACGATGACCTCGGGCTTGTGCTCCAGCTCCATGTGCGCCAGCTGTTCCAGCATCGCATAGCCGTCCATCTGGGGCATGATGATGTCGGTCAGCAACACGTCCGGCTGCGTCTTGGGGAGCAGCTCCAGCGCTTCCACACCGTTGCCCGCCTGGCCGACGACGCGCACGTCTTCACGCTGTGTGAAGTAGTCGGCGATGATTCGCCGAAGTTCCACATTGTCGTCCACGATCAGAAGTTTTACTGTTTCCATTCCGACACATCCCCCATATCAAATTTCTATTTTTCAGCCTGCGTGCAGTGCACGTGGCGAAAAATGACGTTTTTTGTCGAATTCATTATATTTCATCACCATTTCGACGTAGGAAGATTGTACCACATTCAAAGCGATTTGTGAAGTCAAAAACAGTAATTTTTTTCGAATTTACTTCTTTTGTGCTTTTTTTCGATAGATCAAATAGGAAACGCCATTCTCAGGCAGAGCGTTTTATCACTCTTTCCCGAGAATGGCGGAAGAATATGGGGATTTTGACTATTCCGCTTCAATCCAGCGCTGGCAACGCTCGACAGCCCTGTGCCACTGGTGCAGGATCTTGTCGCGCTGGCAGGGCTCCATCTGCGGCGTCAGGCGCACGTCTGCATTCCAGATGCCGGTCAGTTCGTCCAGGTCCTTCCAGATGCCGGTTGCCAGGCCCGCAAGCATTGCGGCGCCCAGCGCGGTCGTCTCGATGACAGCCGGGCGCACGACGGGAACGCCCAGCACATCGCACTGGAACTGCATCAGGAAGTTGTTTGCGCTTGCGCCGCCGTCCACGCGCAGGCCACGCGGGGTAAAGCCGCAGTCCTTCACCATGGCGTCCACGAGGTCAGCGGACTGCAGGGCGATCGACTCCAGCGCCGCACGCACGACATGGGCGCGGCCGGTGCCGCGGGTCAGACCGATGAGCATGCCGCGGGAGTACATGTCCCAGTATGGCGCGCCCAGGCCAGTGAACGCGGGCACGAGGTAGACGCCGCCATTGTCGGGCACGGAGGTGGCGACGGCCTCGCTGTCGGCCGCGCGCTCGATGAGGTGCATCTCGTCGCGCAGCCATTGGACGGCGGCGCCGCCAACGAAGACGCTGCCCTCCAGCGCGTAGCAGGTCTTGCCGCCAATGCGCCAGGCGACAGTGGTCAGCAGGCCGCTCTTGCTCTGCACGGGCTGTTCGCCGGTATTGACCAGCAGGAAACAGCCAGTGCCGTAGGTATTCTTCATCATGCCCTCTTCAAAGCAGGCCTGCCCGAAGAGCGCAGACTGCTGATCGCCTGCCATGGCGGCCACGGGGATGGGACGGCCCAGGATCTCGGGATCGAGCATGCCGATGATGCCGGAGGTATCGACGATGCGCGGCAGTACGGCCGCCGGGATGTTCAGCTTCTCCAGGAGCGTCTCGTCCCAGTCCACCTTGTGGATGTTGAGCAGCATCGTGCGGCTGGCGTTGCTCACGTCCGTCACGTGCGGGCGGCCCTCGATGAGGTTCCAGGCGAGCCAGCTGTCGATCGTGCCAAAGCACAGGTCGCCGCGCTCCGCGCGCTCGTGCAGGTTCAGCTCATCCAGCAGCCACTTGAGCTTTGTGCCCGCAAAATACGCGTCCGGCAAAAGGCCGGTGGTTTCGCGAATGTATGCCTCCAGCCCCTGCGCGCGCAGCTGCTCGACGATGGGGGCGGTGCGTCGGCACTGCCAGACGATGGCATTGTACACGGGACGGCCGGTGCGCCGGTCCCACAGGACGGTCGTCTCGCGCTGGTTGGTGATACCGATGGCCGCGATCTCCTCCACCGGCACGCCGGAGAGCTTGACGGCCGTCTGCAGCGCTTCCTTCTGCGTGGCGAGGATGACGTCTGGATCGTGCTCGACCCAGCCGGGTTTGGGATAGATCTGCGGGAATTCGATGCCGTGCACGGCAATGACGCGCGCAAACCGGTCGAATATGACCGCGCGCGAGCTGGTCGTGCCCTGGTCCAGGGCGATCACGTATTTTTTCATGTCGATCCCTCCATTTTGTCCTCATTATAACATAGCGCATACGACACGGCTAGAGAACAGAATCGAAAAGTCGACATTTTAGACAAAAAACGGGGCATCCGCCACGCAGATGCCCCCGCTTTTGTCAGGTCCACAGCGCGAAATACGCGATGACCAGCACGCCCAGCGCGATGCGGTACCAGCCGAAGACCTTGAAGTCGTGCCGCTGCACGAAGGCCATGAGGAACTTGATTGCCGCAACGGACACCACGAACGCCGTCAGCATGCCCGCCAGCAACAGCCCCGCCTCCGTACCCGTGAAGGCAAAGCCGAACTTGAGCAGCTTGAGCAGGCTGGCGCCGAACATCACGGGGATCGACATGTAAAAGCTGAACTCCGCCGCAGCCGGACGCGCCAGTCCCAGGATCATCGCGCCCAGGATCGTCGAGCCCGAGCGCGAAGTGCCCGGCACGAGCGCCAGCACCTGAAACGCGCCGATCAGCAGCGCCTGAGCGTAGGAGAGCTCCTCCAGATCGTTCAGCCGCTTCCTGTGCAGGTCGCGGGCGTTTCGGTTCTCCAGCACGATGAACAGCACGCCGTATACGATCAGCGCCGCCGCGATGACGAAGGGGCTGTCGTAGAAGAGCGCGTCGATCGCATCGTCAAAGGGCACGCCGATCAACGCCGCGGGCAGGCTGGCCACCAGCACCTTGCCCCACAGGCGCAGCACGTCCCGCTTGACCGGCTGTTCCCTGCTCGCCGAAAACGGCCAAAGCTTGTGAAAGAACAGCAGCACGACCGCCAGGATGGCGCCCAGCTGGATGACGACGAAGAACATCTCCTTGAACGCGTCGCTCGCGTTCAGCCGGACGAATTCGTCGACCAGCAGCATGTGGCCGGTGCTCGAGATGGGCAGCCATTCGGTGATGCCCTCGACCAGCCCGAGAAAGATCGCCTTGAGCATTTCCACGGTATCACGTCCTCACAGCATTGATGTATCCATGTCTATGCGCGCGATCAGAATCCATCCACTTCCCACTGCGCAATGCGTCCGCCGGTGAGCGCCTCCAGCTCGGCGACGGTCGCGGCGCCCTCCAGCGGCGCCGTCAGCGCGAGCATGAGGTGCCCGTCGTCGGCGCGCTCGCACGCAAGGCCGGCCAGCACGGGCGCCGGCCCTTCCACGAAGGCCGCGCCACGGGCGCGAGAGACCTCGCCCAGCAGCGCGTACAGCGCATTCTCTTCGCCCGGTACGCATGCCGCGTCGCGCACGAACAGGCCATCCTGCTGCGCCTTGACTTCCACATAGGCGCAGATGCGTCCGCCCTCCTCCAGCACCCAGGCATCGTGCCACTCGGCGAGCACCCAGCTCTCCCAATAGGCGCTCTCCCCGCGCCAGAACGCGAGCGGGAACTGACCCATGTACAGGTCGTACAGGCCCTGTGCTGTCGGCAGATCCGCGCGTTCAAAGGCGCGCACGCGCCGGCCCTGTCCCAAGGACGGCAGATTCTCTACACGCACGCGGCCATAGTGCGGATGCACCGGCGTAAAGCCGTGACGGCCATAGTGCGAGGTCAGCACGCCGTACAGGGCACGCAGGTACATGCCATGCGCGTCCATGTAGTCGTCGGCCATCTTCAGCAGGTGGTCGGACAGGCCGCGCCCGCGGTATTCGGGCAGCGTGCAGACCTCGCCGATGCCGCCGGTGAGTACCGGACGGCCCCCCAGCATCAGGCGGCGCGTGAAGACGCGCACGCTTGAGACGAGCTGGCCGTCCTCCTCTGCGACGAAGATGCCGTCGATGTCCGCCCAGGGATCCATCTCAAAGTGCCGCCGGAAATATGCGGGGCCCACCGGAAAGACCGTTCCGCACAGCGCATACCAGGCGTCCAGCTCATGGGTTTTCAGGGTTCGCGTCGTCATGATCGTTCCTCCTCTGTCCATCGCTTCAGTTCCATTCGTCGTCCGCATCCTCGTCCCGTCCGAGGGGCAGTACCTCCCGCGCCGCATCCCCGGGAAGGGGCTGCACGTCCTGCAGCCGCTCCTGGATGGTGCGCGTCTTGAGCGCAGCGTCCTCGATCGACTCGGAGGCCGCGCGCAGCTTCTGCTGCGTGCGCGCCAGCAGCTCGCTGAAGCGTCCGAATTCCGTCTTCACCGCGCCCAGCAGCTTCCAGACCTCGGCGGACTGACGCTCGATCGCCAGCGTCCTGAAGCCCAGCTGCAGGCTGTTGAGCAGCGCGCACAGCGTCGTGGGCCCAGCCAACGCCACGCGGTACTGGCTCTGCAGCTGATCCGCCAGCGCGCCCAGGCGCAGCGCCTGCGCGTACAGTCCCTCGGAGGGCAGGAACATGACCGCATAGTCCGTCGTGTGCGGCGGGGCGATCAGCCGGTCGCGGATGCGGCGCGCATGCAGCCGCAGGGCCGCCTCCAGCGCGCGCTGCGCCGCCTCGATCACGCCCGTATCGCCGCTATCGGCAGCGTCGAGATAGCGTCGGTAGTCCTCCTGTGGAAAGCTCGCGTCGATGGGCAGGTATACGCGCCCCTCCCCACTGCCCGGCATGAGCAACGCGTAGTCCGCCGTCGCGTCGCTGTCCGGCTTGACGCGGGCGCAGGCTTCGTACTGGCCGGGCGCGAGCATCTGCTCCAGCAGCGCGCCCAGGCGCACCTCGCTCCACGTGCCGTTGACGTTGACATGCGTCAGCACGCGCTTGAGGTCGCCCACGCCGCTGGCCAGCGTCTGCATCTGCGACAGCTCGCGCGTCACCTGTTCCAGCCGGTCGCTGACCGCGCGGAACGACTCGCCCAGCCGCCGGTCCAGCGAGCCGGAGAGCTTCTCGTCCACCGCCTGGCGCATCTGCTCCAGCTTTTGTTCGTTTTCCCGGCGGATGAGCGTCAGTCCGCCCTCCAGCGCGGCGCGCACGCGCTCGATGCGCTCCTCGTTGCCGGCCAGCTTGTCGTCCAGCACCTGCGTGATGCGCTCCATCTGCGCCTCATAGGCCTCCAGCCGCTCGCCCACGGCACGCTGCATCCGCTCCATGCGCTCCTCGTCGGAGCGGTTGACCGCGCGCAGCTGCCCGCCGAAGGAGTCGAGTTGGCCCTGCTGGGTGCGCGCCATCTCGCCCATCATGCGCACGAGGGCGTCGTTCACGCCCCGCACGTCGGCGCGCAGCTCGTCGCGCTGCTGGCGCTCGCGCTCCGCAGTCTGGCGCGCCTCCTGCTGCGCCTGTTCCTGCAGCTGCTGCGAAAGCGCGCCGAGGCGCTGCTCAAGGCGGCGCGTCTGCCTGCGCGAGAGCAGCCACATCGCCAGCAGCAACACCAGCGCCGCCGCCGCGCCGGCGATCACCGCAGTGGGATGCGCCTGGACAAACGAGAACATCTTCGCAAAACCCCTCTCCTCCGCCCCTTCCGGCAAACCGGGTGGCGGTTCGGCATAGAATATGGTATAATGAGCTCACAAGAAACGTCATCAAACGGAGGTGCCTATGGAAAGACGCACGCGCCGCCCCGAGCGGCCACCCGAACCACGCGACTCGCAGGAGCGCACGCAGGCCTCCGGCGAGCGCGTCATCCGCATTGTCACCGTTGCATTGCTCTGCGGCATCGTGATCCTTTCGATCGCGCTCGCCGCGCTGATCCTTTCGCGCCGACAGACGGCCGCAGGCGATCCATCCGGCGCTTACGCCACCGCATCGCCAGCCGCCTACGATCCCAGCGAGCCCTTCAGCCCGTCGGAGCTGACCGAGGCGCAACTGCAGCGCGCCGTGCAAGAGGGATCCTTCGACTTGGCAGAGGGCGAAACCGGCCCGCGCGGCATCTCCCTGGGCGATTCGATCGACACGGTGCTCGATCGCCTGCCCGTCGCCTACAGTGCGGACGTGGGAACCGACCTGGCCGTGCTCTACTCCGCCGCCGAAGACGGGCAGACGCTGCTGCCGCCCTACGCCACGCTGAGCGTCGCGTCGGACAAGCTGGAGATCACGCTCGTCGCCCCCCTGGCCGCCATGCCCGAGGACGTCGGCGCCTGCTTTGTCAAGTCTCCCAGCGTCTGGTGCCGCTACACGATCGATCCGACGGACAACACGGTTTCCCGCATCACACTGGGCGCGGCCAACCTCTGAGCGCCCGGCAGCGCCCCGTTTACGGGGCGCTTTTTTGAGGGGTCAGAAGATCGCGTCGACAAACTCCGAGGCGTCGAATGCCTGCAAGTCGTCAATGCCCTCGCCCACGCCCACGTAGAGCACGGGCACATTGAGCGCGTCGCGGATGGCCACGGCGATGCCGCCCTTGGCGGTGCCGTCCAGCTTGGTGAGCACGATGCCCGTGATGTCCGCCACGTCGTTGAACTCCTTGGCCTGCGACAGGCCGTTCTGCCCCGTCGTCGCGTCGATGACCAGCAGCGTGCGCACTTGGGCCTGCGGATATTCGCGCTCGATGATGCGCGACATCTTGCGCAGCTCCTCCATCAGGTTCTTCTTGTTGTGCAGGCGGCCCGCCGTATCGACGATGAGCAGGTCCGCGCCGCGGCCCTTGGCGGACTGTACCGCGTCGTAGACGACGGCGGCGGGGTCGGTGCCCTCGTCGCGGCGCACGAGCGGCACGTCGGCGCGCCGGGCCCAGATCTCCAGCTGATCCGCCGCCGCCGCGCGGAACGTGTCGGCCGCGGCGAGCATGACGGTGTGCTGCGCGTCCTTGAAGCGCAGCGCCAGCTTGCCGATGGTCGTCGTCTTGCCCACGCCGTTGACGCCCACGATCAGCATCACCATCGGCCACTTGAGCGGCGGGCGCGGCATGTTCATCTTTTCCTTGAGGATGTCCTTGAGGATCTCCCGCGCGCGGTCGGCGCTGCGGGTCTTCTCCGCGGCGACGCGGCGCTTGAGCTCCGCAATCGCCTCGTCGACCGTCTTCATGCCGATGTCCGCCATGATCAGGATGTCGGTCAATTCCTCATAGAAGTCCTCGTCGATCTCGCGCGTGGAGCCGACCAGCTCGTCCACGCGGCCGGCGAGCGTGTCGCGCGTACGCTGAAGGCCCTCCTTCAGCCGGGCAAAGAAGCCCTTCTTGCGTTCTTCTGTCATCAGGACTGTCCCCCTTCTTCGAGTTGGTCGCTCAGCTGTACGCTGATCATGCGCGATACGCCCTTTTCCTCCATCGCCACGCCGTAGAGCGCGTCGCAGCGCTCCATGGTGCCCTTGCGGTGCGTGACGACGACGAATTGGGTGTTCTGGGCGAATTCCTTGAGATAATCGGCGTAGTAGGAGATGTTGGCGTCGTCCAGCGCGGCCTCGATCTCGTCCAGGATGCAAAACGGCGTGGGCTTGAGGCGCAGCATCGCAAACAGAATCGCGATCGCCGTCAGCGCGCGCTCGCCGCCCGAGAGCAGGCTGAGCAGCTGCAGCTTCTTGCCCGGCGGCTGCGCAACGATCTCAATGCCGCAGTTGAGCACGTCGGTGGGATCCTCTAGCTTCAGCTCCGCGCGCCCGCCGCCGAACAGGCGCGTGAAGGTCTGGGTGAAGTAGACGTTCAGCTGGTCGAAGTTCTGCTTGAACTGCTTCTCCATCTTGCTGATCAGGCCCTCGATGATGCCCTGCAGATCCTCCTGTGCGCGCAGCAGGTCGTCGCGCTGGGCGCACAGGTCGTCATAGCGCTCACGGCAGGCGCGGTAGTCCTCGACCGCGTTGACGTTGACCGACCCCATCTGGCGGATCTCCGCACGGATGGACGCGATGCGCTTCTCACTCTCGGCCGGTTCGAACGCGGGATCGCGAAACTCCAGCGCGCCCGCATACGTCAGCTCGTAGTCCTCCCAGATGCGCTCTTGCAGCTGGTTCAATTCACTCTGTGCGCGGGAGAGCTGCAACTCCGCGCGGTGGTGCTTGTCCACATCCTGAGCGACGGTCTCGCGCAACGCGTCCAGGCGCTCCGTCAGCTCACGCACCGCGCGCTGCCGGTCCGCGCGCCGGCCCTGCGCGACCTCCAGCGCCTCCTTGGCCTGCGCCAGCCGCGCGCTGCACGCGTCGCGCTCAGCCTCGCCATCCGACAGCTGCGCCTGCGCCTGCGCCTGGCGCGCCCGGCTGTCCGCCAGGGCACGCCCGCTCTCTTCCCGGCGCGCAGCCAGCGTCTTTCGCTCCTCCTCCAGGCGCGCGCTGTCCCGTCGCAGCGCCTCCAGCTCGCGCTCCAGCGCGGCCAGCTCCACGCGCCGGGCGGTCACCTGCTCGCGCATGGCATCCACCTGGGCGCGCTCCTCGGCCTGCGCCTGCGACAGACGGGCCGTCTCCTGCTGCATACGCGCAGTGTCCTGCTGCGCGCCGTCCTGGCGCTGCGTCATCCCCGCGAGCTGTTCGGCGATGTCCTGCAGGTTGTCGCCGATCTGCTCGCGCATCGCCTGCGCCTGGCGCATGCGCGTCTCGTGCTGCATCAGCTCCGCCTGCGCGGAGGAGACGCGCTCCTGCTCGCGCGCGACGGCGATCTCCTCCTGGTGCAGGCGGTTGAACATCTCGCCGCGCAGGCGCTTTTCCTCTGCGCGCGACTGTTCGATCTCCTCCAGGCTCTTGCGGATGGCCGCGATCTGCGCCTCATTTTGCGCGATGCGCTGCTCGTGCTCCCCGATCTCGCGCTCGCGCGAGAGCAGGCTCGTCATGCGCGACTGCGAGCTGCCGCCCGTCATCGAGCCGCCCGAGTGCATCACATCGCCCTCGAGCGTCACCAGACGGAAGGCGTGCCGTCCGCGGCGCATGATCTGGATGCCCGCGTCCAGGTTTTCCGCGATGACCGTGCGGCCGAGCAGATTCTCCACGACGCCGCGGTATTTTTCGTCAAACGAGATCAGCTCCGACGCGACGCCCAGGCACCCCGGCGTTGAGAGCGCCTGGCGCTCCGCAGGCGTCAGCACGCGCCCCCGGACGCTCGTCAGCGGCAGAAACGTCGCCCGCCCATACCGGTTGCGGCGCAGGTAGTCGATCATATCCTTGGCGACGTACTCATCCTCAGTCACGACATTTTGCAGCGCGCCGCCGAGCACCGCCTCGATGGCGCGCTCGTATGCCTTGGGCGCGCGGATCAGCGTGGCGACCACGCCGTGCACGCCGCCCTGCTTTTCGCCGTAGAGCAGCACCTGCTTGACCGCATGCTGATAGCCCTCGTAGTCGCGCTCCATCTCGCGCAGCACGCGCAGGCGCGAGGTCAGCGCCTGCTGGCTGCCCAACAACTCCTGCAGCTGCGCGCGCAGCTTCTCGCCGCGCTCGCCATGCGCGCGCACCTGCGCGTCGAGCCGCTCGGCCTCAGCCTGCATGTCGCGCAGGCCGCCGTCGACCTCGGACAGCGCCGCCTGAGCAGCCTCGAGCGCCGCCTGCAGGCGCGCCTGCTCGCGCTCCATGTCCCCCTGCTGGGAGACGGACTCCTCCAGCCGCTTCTCCAGCGACTGGCGCATCGTCGTCAGGCGCGTCTGCGTGGCACGCACGTCCGACAGGCGGTTCATCGCGTCGATGATCGCCGCCTTGTTCGCCTCCAGCGTCCGCTCAGTCTGCTCAGCGTGCGCCTGCGCACGCGCAAGGTCTGCCTCCATCGCGGCCAGCTGCGCGCGCCCCTCTTCCAGCAGGTCGCTACGGCTGCCGGCGTCGCCGCTACTGCTCTTGGCCAGCTCCGCGAGCGCGGCCAGGCGCTTGTCCGCCTCCTCCATCTGCGCGCACAGCCGCTCTTCGTCCTGGCGGGCGTGGGCGATTTCCGCGCGCAGGACGTTGTTTTCACCCTCGCGCGCCTCCAGCTCGCGCGTCAGATCCAGCGACTGCGCGTGCGCGGCGGAGACCTGACGGTCCAGCTCCGCGACGGCCTCCTCCTGCTGCGCGCGCTCCTGGGCATCCGCCTGTGAGCGGCGCTCGCCCTCCGCGATCGCCTCCTGCAGGCCGTCCAGCGTCTTTTGCAGCGCGTCCATGCGCTCCTTGGCACGGTCGGAGCGCACGACGAACGCGTTCAGCTCCAGCCCGCGCAGCTCCTCTCGCAGGGCGATGTAGCGGCGCGCCGTCTCGCTCTGCTGCTGCAGCGGCCCCAGCTGGCCCTGCAGCTCCTCCAGAATGTCCTCCACGCGCAGCAGGTTCTGGCGCGTGTTCTCCATGCGGCGCTGCGCCTCGTCCTTGCGCACCTTGTACTTGACGATGCCCGCAGCCTCTTCGAACGTCTGGCGGCGGTCCTCCGAGCGGGCGGAGAGGATCTCGTCGATGCGGCCCTGGCCGATGAGCGAATAGCCCTCCTTGCCGATGCCGGTGTCGCGGAACAGGTCGATGATATCGCGCAGGCGGCAGGTTGCCTTGTTGAGCTGGTATTCGCTCTCGCCGCTGCGATAGACGCGCCGGGTGACGCAGACCTCGGAAAAGTCCACCGGCAGCGCGCGGTCCTCATTGTCAAACGTGAGCGATACCTCACAGTAGCCCAGCTTCTTGCGCTTTTCCGTCCCGCCGAAGATGATGTCCTCCATGCGCCCGCCGCGCAGGCTACGCGCATTCTGCTCGCCGAGCACCCAGCGCACCGCGTCGGATATGTTCGACTTGCCGCTGCCGTTGGGGCCGACGATGCCGGTGATCCCCTGGTCAAAGACGATCTCCGTGCGGTCGGCAAACGACTTAAAGCCGTATATCTCCAGTTTCTTCAGCCGCAAAGGCCTTCCAACTCCTTATCGCTCTTGCTGCGTCAGGCGCTCCAGCGCCGCCTGCGCTGCGTGCTGCTCCGCGCGCTTCTTGCTCACGCCCGTGCCGCGGCCGATCAGCGTCCCATCCGCGCGCAACACCTCGGCCGTAAACAGGCGCGCATGCGCGGGGCCGGTCGCATCGACGATGCGGTACTGCGGAACCGGCTCGCCAGTGCCCTGCAGGTACTCCTGCA
Organism: uncultured Eubacteriales bacterium; assembly: GCA_944349855.1. GTDB lineage: Bacteria > Bacillota > Clostridia > Christensenellales > Aristaeellaceae > Beduinella. The sequence goes on from CALVNS010000006.1 coordinate 45,785, forward strand.
GACACGACTTGGGATCTCGGTCCTCCTGCTGCGTCGGCTCGTAATCGCCCATCATGCGGTCCACCAGCGCCGAAGCGGCGTCCAGTCCGCCGTCCAGATATACCGCGGCCAGCACGGCCTCCATGGCGTCGGAGAGGATCGAGTCCTTCTCTCGCCCGCCGTCCAGTTCTTCGCCATGGTCGAGGCGCAGCGCCCCATCGACGCCCAGCGCGCGGGCGGCGACGGCCAGCGTCGCCTCGCATACGAGCAGTGCGCGCCGGCGCGTGAGCTGACCCTCCTGCATCTGCGGACAGCGCGCGTAGAGCTCGCGGCTGACGCACAGCTCCAACACCGCATCGCCGAGAAACTCCATCCGCTGGTTGTCCGGCACGTGGTTGCGAAGCGCGTAGGAGGGATGCGTCAACGCCTGGCGGAGCAATCGGCTGTCGCGAAAGGCGTAGCCCAGCGCGCTCTGCAGGGATTCAATGTCCATGGTTCCTCTCTTTCCGCACAAAACATCAGCACTGTCGCCCGCGCGGGGCTGCACTGCTCATGTTTCGCCGCATACGCGTCCGTCGGGCGCGGACGAATGCTCGCCCGCGCCCGATCCGTCCGTCACTTTTTGTTTTCGATGTACCGGACCAAGTCGCCCACCGTCTTCACGGTGGTGATCGCGTCGTCGTCGACAGTGATGTCAAAGTCCTGCTCGATGTCCATGACGAGCATCATGACGTTGGCGCTGTCCGCCTTCAGGTCCTCCTGCAGGCGCGCCTCGGGCGTGACTGCGCTTTCAGGCACCTTGAGCTCCTGCACGATCATCTTCTTGACCTTTTCAAAGACCATGGATAACACTCCTTTCCATGCCGTTAGGGGGTTCAATGCTTCTGCTGCTCTTCCTGCGCGAGCACGAGGTTGGTCACCTCGCGGCGGATGATGTCCACGACCTGACCTTCGACCATCTTGCGCGCCTGACGAATCGCGCAGAAGATGGCGCGCGCGTTGGAGTTGCCATGCGCCTTGACGACGGCGCCCTCCACGCCCAGCAGCGGCGCGCCGCCGACCTCCGTCGCATCCATCGAGCGCTTGATCCGGCGGAACGCCGGCTTGCTCAGCAGCGCGCCGATCTTGCCGCGCGTGGAGGCCATCAGTTCACCCTTGATCATCGAGAACATCGTCGAGGCCATGCCCTCTGTGTACTTGAGCACGACATTGCCCACAAAGCCGTCGCACACGAGCACGTCCGCCTGCCCTGAAAGGATCTCTCGCGCCTCGACATTGCCTGCAAACCGGTATGGCTGCCCCTGGCTCATCAGCTCAAACGTCTGGCGGGTCAGGTTGTCGCCCTTTTCGGCCTCCACGCCGATGTTGATCAGCCCGACCTCCGGCGCGCGCACGCCCATCACCTTTTCCATGTAGACGCTGCCCATCAGGCCAAACTGGACCAGCCATTCGGGCTTACAGTCGACGTTCGCGCCGGAATCGATGAGCATCAGCGGCCGCCCGGGCGCCGGCAGCACGGGCGCAAGCGCCGGGCGCTCGATGCCCTCGATGCGGCCGATGCGGAACATTGCGCCCGCCATGATCGCGCCCGTCGAGCCCGCGGAGACGATCGCCTCCGCCTGGCCCTCGCGCACGAGGTTCATGCCCATCACCAGCGAGGAACGCGGCTTCTTGCGCAGCGCCATCACGGGGTGTTCGTCGGTGGTGATGACATCCGGCGCGTCGACGATCTCCAGGCGATCGGCCACGTCGGCATATTCGCCCAGGCAGGCGCGCACCTCGTCCTTCCGGCCGACAAGCACAATGGAAACATCGGAAAACTCCCGCAGCGCGTCGATGGCCCCCTGTACGTTGACGCCCGGGGCCAGATCGCCGCCCATGGCATCCACTACGATCTTCATACTCCGCCTCCATCCGCAAGGTATCGGTTTATTGTATCAAATTTTTCCTCAGGGTTCAAGCGTATACCGCGCGCGGGCGCCGCCGATGAGCCGCGGGCGGGCATAGGCCATGACCAGGTGCGCGTGCCCCACGCTGTCAAAGGACGCGCGCAGCGGCACGGCCACGCGCCGGATGTGCATGCCGACCAGCGTATCGCCCACGTCCAGTCCCGCGTCTGCCTGCACGCTCTCCACGAGAATTGGGTCGTGCAGCATGCGGTAGTAGGCCGACGCGCAGGAGCCGCCCGCCTTGGGATATGGGACGGCGCTGACCTCCTCCAGCCCGCGCAGTTCCGCCTGCGTGCGCTCGATGACGAGCGCGCGGTTGAGGTGCTCGCAGCACTGCACGCAGCCCGAGACGCCGTGCGCCGCGCACGCGCGGTGGAATGCCTCCGCCAACGCCGCGCCCATCTCCGGGTCCGACTGTTTTCCAATGCGTCCGCCGCACACCTCGCTCGTAGAGCAGCCGAGCACGATCAATCCGCCGGGGGCCACATGCCCCTCCGCCGTCAAAAATGCGACAGCCCGCTCCAGATCGGCTGCGGCCTGCGCGCGCAATGCCTGCGCTTCCATCTGTAAACGCTTCCTTCCATGTTGTCGGTATGAGCTTTACCGCCGCCGGGTAAACGCATACGCGCCGATGCCCACGGCGATGGCCAGGTTCAGCGAGTCGATCTCCTCGCTGTGGGGGATGAGCACGCTTGTACCCATCTGTGCAAAGGCATCCGGCAGCCCGCTGGCCTCGTTGCCGAAGATCAGCGAAAACGGACGGACGGCCTTCTCCGCGGCCTCCTCGACCGGCACTGCGCCCGTGAGCATGAACGGATAGAGCGCATGCCGCGAAAAGACGGCGCGGTAGTCGTCAAAGTCGTCGTAATGGCGCACGCGCAGCGAAAAGAGCGCGCCCATCGACGCGCGCACGACGCGCGGGTCAAACAGGTCGACCGCCGGGCGAATGATCGCCACATCCCGCAGGCCGAAGCCCAGACAAGTGCGCAGAATCGTGCCCAGATTTCCGCTGTCGGAGGGATGATGCAGCACGACGTGCGCTCCCTGCGCGGACAACTCGCTCTCCCGCTTTTCAAAGACCATCGCGGCAAAGCAGTTGTCCTTGTGGGCGATCCGCGCGAGCGCGCGATCCGCAACCTCCACGCGCACGCCCGCAGCCTCGCTCGCCCTCGCCAGGCTGCGCACGCCCTCGCTGTGCTCCGCAGCGCTGCTCACCAGCAGGCGCAGGCATCGCTCGGGACAGGCCTTGAGGCATTCCGTCGCGGGAAAGATGCCCGGCGCGTAGGAATAGGACAGCGACCGATCGTAGGCCTCGAGCTTGGGCATCCGCATCCCCCCGTTCGCAAATTCGGCACGCCGCTCGGGCGCACGTGTTTATTGTATCAGAAAAACGCCCGAAGCACAATGCCCCGCCGGCGCTTTCGGACGGCGGAACGGCGAAAAGACGGCGGTCAGGCCGCGCCCTCCGCCCGGGTCACACACCACGTGCCCGCGATCATCACAAGCAGCGCTGCGATGAATCCGGTCGATGGAATTTCCCGGAAGATCGCCAGGGACAGTGCCACGCCGATGAAGGGCGCGACGGCATAATACGCGCTGGTCTTGGCCGCCCCCAGCTCACGCTGCGCATAGATGTACAGCGCGATGCTCAGGCCATAGGCGACAAAGCCCAGGCCGAGAGCCCACATGGCGGGGAGCCACGCGGGCAGCGGTTCGTCCAAGCACAGAGCGATGAGCAGCGAGCCCAGCCCGGAAAAGACGCCCTTGATGACGACGATCTCCACCGGATCTTTGGAGGAGAGCCGCCGCGTGCAGTTGTTTTCAACCCCCCAACAGACGCAGGCGGCCAGCACCCAGACAGACCCGGATGAAAAGGAAAAGCTGTCCGCTTCCTGCGCCGACAGGAGCGCCGTGGAGAGCGTGACCAGCCCAATCCCCACCCACAGCTTTCGGGAGATGGCCTCGCCAAAGCAGATCAGCGCGATCAAAGACGTGGCGACGATCTCGAAGTTGTTCAGTAGCGACGCATTGGCGGCGGTCGTGCGCGACAACCCCACCATCAGCGCAATGGGCGCGGCGATGTCCAGCGCCACCATCCCGATGGTGAAGGGCAGCTCTGTGCGCGTGAGCGGCTGCTCGCGCCCGGTGCGCCCGCTCCGTCCTCGCAGCCATTGCAGCGCCGCCATGCCCAGGCCCGCGCCCAGATAGAGAAACGCCGCCATCATCGTCGGCGCCACGTCGCCCAGCAGCAGCTTGGAAAGCGGCGAGTTGAGCGCATAGAATGCCGCCGCCAGCACGGCGCACGCAACGCCGCGTCTGTACCCGTCACGCATCGGAATCCCTCACTTCATGAAGCGGTCCAGCGCTGCCGCCAGGTCGTCCAGCGCCTGCCTGTTGCCCTCCTCAATCGCGTCGACCACGCAGTGCTCAATGTGATCCTTGAGCACCTCCCGTCCGATGTTGTTGATCGCCGCTTTGGCCGCCGCGATCTGCGTGAGCACCTCGCAGCAGTCCCTGTCCTCCGCCACCATGGCCTTGATGGCCTCCAGATGCCCGATGACGCGCGAGAGGCGGTGAATGACCGCCTGTGAATGCGTGTGATGATGTGCCACCGCGTCTTCCCTCCCCTCTATATCCCCCCAGGGGGGATATAGAGATTATACCACGTGCGCGCATGCTGCGCAAGCGCTCGCGCATCCGTCGAACCCCCGACGCCCGGCATTCATAGGGTGATGCGGAGGTTTTGGCGTGAAAAGATGGGTTTTTGCATTCAGCATCGTCGCCGCGCTCGCCTGGCTCACGCTGTCCTGCGTGCTGGCCGTTCCGTGGGTGCGCGACGTATCCGTGGCGCTTCCATGGAGCTATACGGTTTTTATTGTGATGGGCATTGCGCTGCTGCCGGGCTATTTGATGGGGGCGATGTTCCTTTCCAATCTGCTGCACGCAAGGCCGGCGCGTCTGGCCTCGGCAAGGCCTGTCCCCGTGAGCGTCCTCATCTGCGCAAGAAACGAGGAATCGTCCATCTACCGCGCGATCCGATCGGTCGTCGCGCAGCGTTACGATGGCCCCATCACGATTTTGTGTGTGGATAATGGCTCTACCGACCGCACGCGTGCACAGATCGAGCGCGCGGCGTCGGAGCTTGGGCGGCCTGATCGGACGATCCGCCTTCTGGCCTGCCCAAGGCCCGGCAAGGCGCATGCGCTCAATGAGGCCCTCGCGCACGTCAAGACGGAGCACTTTCTCACCGTCGACGCGGATACGGAGTTGGAGGCGCATGCCCTGGCGACCATCCTGGCAAGGATTCAGGCCGACGGGGCCGCGTGCGTGGCGGGCAACCTGCTGGCGGCCGAGTCGAAAACCTGGGTCGGCAAGATGCAAATCTACGACTACCTGCTCAGCATCGCCGCCGTCAAGCGCTACCAGGTCAGCTACGGCGCAACCCTCGTGGCGCAGGGTGCGTTCAGCGCATACGAGACGTCGGCGGTGCGCCGTGTCGGGGGCTGGACTCCCGGGGTGGGCGAGGACATCGTGCTGACCTACCGCCTGCTGGCGCTGGGGCGCGCTTCCCTCTATGAGCCCCGTGCGGTCGGCCATACGGCGGTGCCTGAGCGGCTCACGGCGCTGGGGCGCCAGCGGGCGCGCTGGGCAAGGGGGATGTTCGAAGGGCTGCATGCAGTCCGGCCATGGCGGCAGCCCAGTCTGTACGCCGGGTATTTTGAAGCGCTGAACACCTCGATCGTCTATCTGGATCTGACGTATGTGTTCGGCTTCCTGGGCGGCGCATTGTTGGCGCTGACGGGCGCGACGTGGTTTGTCGGGTGGATGACGTTGCTCACGCTGCCCGGCCTGATCGCCGGCTCAGCCAGCGTGTACGCCTTCCAGCGCGGCATCCGCGCGGTGCGCGTGCAGCACAGTGCGCTTGGGCTGCTGTGCTTCTTGGCGCTGTTTCAGCCCATCCAGTCGCTGTGTTCATTGGCCGGGTATGCGCAGGCCTTGACGCGACGCCGGATTGCCTGGAAGGCATCGTCTTGAGAAGGCATTGTGAAAGGGGTTTTCAGATATGTTCAAGGGATGGAAGGGGACGCTGCTCTATCTGCTCGTGATCGCGGCGGCGTTTGCCGTGCTGCTTTCCTTCTGGCTGGCCGGCAGGGCCGATGCCTCCGCTGAGGAGGGCGTCCGCCTCCCGATTTTGATGTACCACGACATCACCGACAATCCGCTCGAGGCGGGCGACTACGTGCTGACGGCGGCCCAATTGGAAGAAGATCTGCGCGCGCTGAAGGAAAACGGCTGGACGCCCGTCTCCGTCTCCGAGGTGTTGCGCTATGTGCGTGAGGGCGGGCAGCTGCCCGACAAGCCCGTGCTGCTTATCTTTGACGACGGATACCGCAGCTTTCTGACCCGGGCGCTGCCGCTGCTGCAGGCCTATGACGCACCGGCGGCAGTCTCTGTGATCGGGCGGCAGGCGCAGCGGGCGGGCGCAGAGGCCGGCAGCGCATTCATGAGCTGGGACGAACTGCGGGAGGCTGCCCAAACGGGCCTGGTGGAGTTCGTGAGCCACTCCGCCGATCTGCACGTCTATTGCCAACGCTCCGGCGTGGCCCGTCTGGAATGCGAGAGTGAAGAGATGTATGCACAGGTGTTGCAGGGCGACCTGCAACGGATGACGGGGCTGTGCGAGGCTGCCGGGATCGCATTGGAGCCCGTCTTCGCCTATCCCTACGGCAGCCTGGAACCGCTGGCGGAACCGCCCCTGCGGGCGCACGGCTTCCTGGCCACGCTCACCAGCGAGGAGCACGTCAATGTCCTCACCCGCTCTGCAGACTGCCTCTATCTGCTCGGGCGTCTGAACCGCTCCGCATCTTTGCGCACGCAGGATGTGCTGAGCTGGATGGAGTGCGGACGATAGGCGCCCTTTTCGTCGCATAAAAACGCCCTGCCGGCCCAGACCGGCAGGGCGTTTACCTTCGCCCGGCGTCATCGCGTCAGCTCGATGGGCTCCACGCCGGACAGGTCCGGCTCGCCGCCCTCCCATGCGGCGTAGAGGTAGACCTTCAATGCATCCGGCAGGCTGCCCGTCCCCTCCAGGGTGAAGGTGACCTGCGTCGCTTCGGCGTTCACCTCCTGCACGCGCCACATCGCTCCGTCATCGTCATATACGTCGGCCGTCACCCAGCAGTCGGCCGGGGCCGTCCCCTCGGGCGGCGCGGCCAGGAAGTTGTCCAAGGGCATGTCGCTTCGCACGGTCAACACGGCGCTCATCGCGGAGACCTCCGCCTCGGCCGTGCACGTCGCGCCGCCGATGCGCGCCTGGCCGGACATGCGCTGCGCCTGCGCCTGCGCGCGGCCGACCTCGGCGGTGACGACGCCTGCATCCTCCCGCTCCGTGCGCATGTACCACGACGCGCCGTCAAAGTAGACCGTCGTCTCAAATCGATACAGGGGGATGCACAGCGTCAGGCTCTCCCGGTCGCGAATCGCCTCCGGCAGCGGCGTGGCGAAGTCGCGCATCTCACAGTACGCGCCGTCTGCCGTGTAGCGGCCGTCTGCCTGGCTGGGCGGAATGTCGATGCCGTCATCCGTGCGCGTTTGGTCGCCCGCGGATAGGCTGTAGCGCCGGTATCCGCCCGGCTGACCGGCCGCTGCGGCCTCGTTGAACGCGGTGATGACCTCCGCGCCCGGCTCGTCCTGCATGACGGCGGCAAACATCGCGTCCGTCCGCTCCATGCCGTCCAGTTCCTCCGCCGTGGGCGTGTACGCCTCGCAGCCGGCGGCATTGTCAATCCGAAACGCGACGCTCAGCGTCAGGCCGTCAAAGTAGGCGCCGTCGATGGCGGCCTGCACCTCGCCCAAGCGTTCATCCTCCACCTGCACGGGCTGCACCGTCTCCAGCGCGGCCTCCTGCGCCACCTTCGCGTAGCGCTCGTCCCGTTGACCGAAGAGCTGGAACAGGTTCAGCCCTTCCGCCACGGCCACGGCCGCCGCGATCGCGACCAGCGCCAGCGCCGCCACCAGCGCCATGGACAGCTTTCGTTTCATCATCCGCTCCTCCTTTTGGCATGTTGCCACCGCGTCCCGAATGCGCGCGCGCCGCTCTGCGGACGCCCCCAGCCCGGACAGCCTGCGCTCCAGCCCCTCCCGAATCCGCGCTTCATTCCACATCGTCCAACCCCTCCAAGCTGCGTTTGAGCATCCGTTCCGCCTTTGCGAGCCGGTACTGCACCGTCCTGCGCGATACCCCAAGCGCCTGCGCCGCCTCTCCGACGCCGAGCCCCTGGTAAAAGCGCAGGATCACCGCCTGGCGCAGGCGCTGCGGCAGATCCAGGACGGCCTGCGTCAGTTCGTGGTCCGCCGGTTCAAACGGGACGGCGGGCTCGGGCAGGTCCTCCAGGCGGACCGCCTTGTCCACGTGCCGCATCCACCCGCCGCGCCGCATGTCCCGGCACGTGTTCACGGCGATGCGCATCAGCCAGGTCTTCTCCGACGCCTCGCCCCGGTACCGTCCATGCGCCCGCCACGCCTTGACGAACGCCTCCTGCACGGCGTCCTCCGCCAGCTTTGCATCCCCCAGCAGCAGGAAACACGTGCGCAGCAGCGGGACCTCCCAGCGCGCCATGGCCTCCTCCAGCCAGCTGTCGCTCTGCGGCATGTTCCTCCCCCCTTCACCTATATAGACGAGTCGGTCGCCCCAAACGCGCAATGCCCGGCGAGACAAAAAAATGCCCCCGCCCTCGGAGGAGGGGCGGGGACCGGTTGTCAGTCCACGGGCCGGCGTTCCCGGCACGGGTTGCCGTATGCGACCATGCGCGGCGCGACGTCGCGCAGCACCACGCTGCCCACGCCGACGACGGCCTCCCGGCCGACGACGACGTCCTGGCGGATGGAAGAGCCGGTGCCGATGTGCGCGCCGCGGCAGATGCGCACGCCACCGCTGAGCGTACAGCCCGGGGCGATGTGGACGAAATCCTCGATGACATCCGCGTGCTCGACGATGGATCCCGTGTTCACGATGACCATGTTGCCAAGCTGTGCGTAGGCATTGACGACGGCATTCTTGCCGATGAACACGCCCTCGCCGATGCGCGCATGGGCCGAGACAGCGGCGGTCGGGTCGACGATGTTTACGATCTGAAAGCCGATCTTTTGGGCCAGCAGGTACCATTCCTCCCGGTGGCCATAGCCACCGATCGTGCCCGCGGAGACGAACGCATGGCGCACGCCATCCGCGTACAGGCCCTCCAGTAAGCGCGTAGAGCCCGCCACGGGATGGCCGAAGTAGTCCTTGCCGACCGGCGCATAGTCGTCCACAATGCTTGCGATGCGATAGCAGCCCATGCGCAGCGCACTGTCCATGACGCTTTGCAGGTGGCCCGTCGCGCCGATCATGACGATGTCTGTCTGTTCCACGGCTCTTTACTCCTTTTCCAACGGGATCTTCATGACCGTCAGGCGCGCAAGGCACGAGCCATCCTCCACGCCGCCTGCGCAATAGGCGACCAACATGGCTCCGTCCCGGGTGAAAAACGCCGCCGGGTAGCAGTAGCCATGGCGCGGATCGTCCTCAATCGGGCGCATCGGGCTCCAGGTCACGCCGTCGTCCTCGCTCGTCGCGTAGACGAGCGGCGTGCGCCCGCCGGTCCAGACGCCCTCGCACTGCTGGCTCTTCTCCATATGGTTGGGCACCGGATTCCAAAAGGCAAAGAGACGGCCGGTATCCGGCTGGCGCAGCAGCTTCATGGGCGACAGAGGCGAGGTGAAGCGCGAGGCCTGCGGCGTGGACCAGTGCAGCCCGCCGTCGCGCGAGAAGGCCTCGTACTGGTACATCTTGTCCGTACGGAAGTACGCCCACAGCGCGCCGTCGCGCAGCTCCAGGACGCCCGGTTCCTGCAGACCGGAGCGCGTGCCTGAAAACGGCGGATGGATCACATCCGGCGCCTCGCTCCAGGTCGCGCCGTCGTCGTCGGAGTAGAGCATGCAGGCGCACGCGCAGGGATCGAAGAAGAACTTGCCGGTCCGCTCGTCCAGGCCCGTGCGGTGGTAGGCCAGCGGCACGAGGATGCGCCCGCTGTGCAGGCGCTCCACGCGGCTGTTGTTGAGCACGAACCAGCCGCGCCGGTCCGGCAGCGTACACTCCGCGTGCCGGCCGAACGTGCGGCCCTCATCGGACGAGCGCGCCAGCATGATGCGCGTGTACCATGCCTCTTTCACGATGTAAAACAGGCCGATCTCTCCGCTGTGCAGGCGCAGCAGCGAGACGCTCATGACGTTTTTCACGCCGAACGTCTGCGCGCTGACGACCTCCCGGGGCTGCGACCAGGTCTCGCCTTCGTCGGCGGACTCGATGGCGACGAGGGCCGACGGCGCCTCGTCGTCGTTTTGCTCAAAGAAGCGGGTGTAGACAAAGAGAATGGAGCCGTCCGCACGGCGCACGAAGTCGCCCTCGCTGTGGCGCGCGTATACGCGGTCCGGGCGGATGTCCAGGACCCTGCGGCTTTGTTGCATAAGCGTCCTCCTCGCGTTGGCGCAGATTCATCCGCGCCGGGAAGCGCAAGAGACGCATGGCTGCGTCTCTTGGCCTTCCGATTCGGTTTTACATGCCGTCGCGTCACTCGCTGTACATGTTGATGATCTCGTCGATGGTCGGCGCCTTGGACATCTCCTCGACATATTCGCCATACTTGAGGCTGTTGAGCGTCTCAATGTAGGCGTCCCAGTCCTCCTCGACGTTCGCCTCGCCCAGGATGACGCTCATGAAGTAGGAGTTGCGGGCGGCCTCCCAGTCCTTGGAGTACTCCATCTGGATCTCCGCGGCGTCCGTCTCGTTGAAGATGTCGGCCTTGTAGGGGTACTCGAGCATCTTATTCCAGATTCCGCCGTACTCCTCGACGTAGTACTTCAAGCCGGTGGAGAAGAGCGGCTCGTAGGTGTACCACTCGTACGCCTTGCCGTCCTGGATGTTGCGGCAGAACACCTGCGTGCCGCGCTCGCCGTTCTGGATGTTGGTGATGCGGTTGGGCGTGCCGTCCTCGTTCCACTCCCAGTCGACGCCCTTCTCGCCGCACCAGAGCGTGGCGATGATGTCGTCGTCGCCCGGGAAGTTGCAGAAGTTGAAGAACGTCAGGATGTCGGCCAGCTTCTCGTCGTCCACGTCGGCGTTGACGTAGAAGCTCTCGCCGCGGCCGGGCAGGTAGGGCTTGGCGTGGTGCACCTGGCCGTCGGGGCCGGCGATGCCGGGGATCATGAGCAGCTCCGCCTCGGGATCGGCGTCAAAGAGCGCGAGCGGCGGGCGGTTCTTGGCCCAGCTGTTGAGCCAGATCGTGGCCACGGCATTGCCCGAGAGCACGCCGGCCTTGCCGTTGGTGATCAGCTCCCAGTCCTCACCCCACTGCAGGGTGAAGATTTCCGGATAGATCAGGCCCTCGGCGTAGAGCTCCTGCACGTAGAGCAGCAGGTCCTTCATGCCCGGGTTGGCAAACCAGTCCAGCGGCTGGCCGTCCACGTCCATGTTGCCACCGTAGAGAATGCCCTGCGAGGTGACGAGCGAGACCGCCCAGTCCTTGAGCAGGCCGAACGTGTCGTTCTCTCCGTTGCCGTCGGGGTCGTCATAGACAAAGCCGCGCAGCACGTCGATGAACACCTCACGCGACAGGCCGTTGTCGGCGATGTAGAGCTGGTCGGTCAGCTGCTCGACATTGACGCCCAGGTCAATGCCCAGCTTCTTGATCCAGTCATAGCGCAGATACATCGCGTTGTTGTGCGTGTTGATCTGGCCGATGCAGAAGTCGGGCAGGAAGCGGAACTGGGTCGGATCCTCCGGATCCAGGCCCTGCGTGTACAGGATCGGATAGCGGTCGCACAGATCGATGTAGCCCGGGGCGTACTCGCGCACCATCTCCACGGGGATGCTACGGATCAGCTCCTCGTCCTCCATCTGGGCGTAGGTGTGCTCAAACCAGCCGCAGTCCGGCATTTCACCGGATGCCAGCATCAGGTTCACGGCCTCCTTGTCGGTGTGGGAGACCTTGCGCACCTCGATGTTCATGTTCAGATGGTCTTCCACGAAGGTCTCGACGTAGCTGCCCGGATCCAGCGCGCCGCACCAGTAGGCATAGTAGGAAATGGTCGGACGCTCTTCTTCCGCCGAAACGCCCGTCACCATGAGCGTAAAGAGCATCATCAGGCTCAGCGCCAATGCAATAGACCGTTTCATAGAATTTTCTTGCCTCCTTCTTCATTATAAACCCATCAGGCGTAGGCGCCACGGAACGTTATTCCATTCCCCCTTCCCATCCGTTTTCGCCATGACTCGCCATTGTTACCCCTTGATCGCACCCAGCATGATGCCCTTGACGAAGTAGCGCTGCAGGAACGGATACACGCACACGATCGGCAGCAACACGATCACCGTCGTGGCGGCGATGATGGTATCCGGCGTATAGGCCGCCGCCGTCTGGTCGAACACCGCCTGCATCGTCATGGCGGCCTCGTCCTGCAGCTGCGCCGCGTTGACCGACATGCGCCGCAGCAGGTATTGCAGCGTGATCAGCTTCTCCGGCCGCGCATAGATCATGTTGTCAAACCATGCGTTCCACTGGCCCACCATCTGCCACAGGCCGACCGTGGCCAGCACCGGCGTGGACAGCGGAATGATGATCTTGTACATCACCTGAAGCATCGACGCGCCGTCGATGGTGGCGGATTCCTCCATCGCGCGGTCGATCGAGAAGAAGTAGTTGCGGATGATGATCGTGTTGTACATGCTGAAGCCCGTCGGCAGCACATACACCCAGAAGTTGTCCAGCAGGCCCAGCTGCTTGATGTTCAGGTAGGTCGGGATCAGGCCGCCGGAGAAGAACATCGTGAAGAGGAAGATCATCGTGATCGTCTTGCGAAAGGGCATCTGCGTGCGCGTGAGCGCATAGGCCGCCAGGCAGCAGACGATCAGGTGATACACGCTGCCCAGCACCGTGCGCAGGATGGAGTTGCAAAACGCCACGCCCAGCAGCGGGTTGTTGAAGCAGTAGGCGTAGGCGTCAAAGCACCACACCTTGGGCCACAGGTTCGTGCGGATGATCGACACGTCTTCGGCCCGGGAGAAGGAGATGACGATGAGGTCCCACAGCGGGAACAGGATGGTGATGCAAAACACCACGATCAGCGAATAGTTCACCACGTCGAACAGGCGGCTGCCAAAGGAGGCCCGGATGCGCGTTCTCTTCTTGACCATCTTCCAAGCCCCCTTACAGAATCCGGAAGTCCGGGTCCGCCTTCTTGGCGATCAGGTTGCCGCCGATGACCAGCACGAACCCGACCACATTCTGGAACAGGCCAATGGCCGTGGTGTAGTCGTACTTGGCGTCCTGCAGGCCGCGGCGGTAGACGTAGGTCGAGATGACGTCCGCCACTTCATACGTGCCCTCGTTGTACAGGTTGAAGATCGCATCAAACCCGACGTTGACCAGCGAGCCCAGCCGCAGGATCAGCAGCGTGCTGATCGTGGGCAGGATGGCCGGAATGGTGATGTGCAGCGCCTTTTGCAGCCGGCCCGCGCCGTCGATCACCGCGGATTCGTACAGGCTCGGGTCGATGCCCGCGATCGCCGCCAGGTAGATGATGATGCTCCAGCCCAGCTCCTTCCAGATGGAGGCGATCAGGTAGATGGGCGTGAACGCCTCCTTCTGGATCATGAAATAAATGGGCTTTTCCAGAATGCCCAGGCGGATGAGCATCGCGTTGACGAAGCCATGGCTCGGGGAGAGGATCTGATAGACGAACCCGCCGACCACGACCCAGGAGAGGAAGTGCGGCAGATAGGTGATCGTCTGCGTCACCCGCTTGAACTTGGCGTTATTGACCTCGTTCATCATGAGCGCGAACACGATGGTGATGGGGAAGATCGTCACCATGTTCAGGATGCTCAGGCGAAGCGTGTTGAACAGCACGCGGTAGAACGTGGGGTCGCTGAACATCTTTTCAAAGTGTTCCAGCCCGACCCATTCGCTGCCCAGAATGCCGCGGCGCATCTTGAAGTCCTTGAACGCGATTTGGATGCCGTATATCGGGAAGTAATTGAATACGATCACCTGGATGAGCGGAAGGAGCAAAAACACGTAGAACGGCAGATGTTTCCGGCACTGCCGCAGCATCCGTTCCCTCCCCGCTTTTCTTTGCGCCACAGTATTCACGTTGCGATTCTCCTTTCATGCCCGCGGCCGTCGTCCCGATCCCGTCATCGCCAGACAAATGCCGAGGCGGGTGCAAACTCTTCGATGGAGCGTTTGATGTCGGCCGTGCACTTGTCGACCGTCGCCCGGTCCTGCTCCGTCACATGCGCCAGCGGCAAGCGCGCCTGGCCCACGCACACGCCCCGTGCCTTGAGCACCTCCTTGATGACCGCATACATGTTGCCGTGGCACGAGCACAGGCCCGCAATCAACTCGTTGAGCCGCATCTGCAGCTTGAGCGCCTGGGCCAGATCGCCCGCCCGGATGAGTTCCTCCAGCCTGACGTACAGTTCGGGCATGACGCCGTACGTGCCGCCGATGCCGCCCTCGGCGCCCATCACGCGCCCGCCCAGGTACTGTTCATCCGGTCCGTTGAAGACGATGAAGTCCTCGCCGCCGATCATCTTCCAGTTCTGGATGTCCAGCACAGGCATCGACGAATTTTTGACGCCCACCACGTTCGGGTTTTTGAGCATCTCACGCAGCAGCGAGGGGGTGAGCGCCACGCCCGCCAACTGTGGGATGTTGTAGATGATGAATTCCACGCCCGGCGCAGCCCCTGAGATCGCGTTCCAATACTGCGCGATCGCATACTCTGGCAGTTTAAAGTAGATCGGCGGGATGGCTGCGATTGCGTCCACACCCATCTCGCGCGCGTGCGCCGCCAGACGCCTGCTGTCCTCGATGGAATTGGCCGCCACATGTGCGATCACCGTGATCTTGCCGCCGGCAACCTCCATGACGCTCTCCAGGATGCGCATGCGCTCCTCCGGGCACTGGTAGATGCACTCGCCGGAGGAACCGCCGACGTAGACGCCCTTCACGCCCTTGTCCATCAGGAACCGGGTCAGGTTTCGGGTGCGCTCCGGGCTCACGCTGCCGTCATCCTCGTAGCACGCGTAAAACGCCGGTATGATTCCCATGTACTTGCGCTTGTCCTTCATGCTTCATCCCTCCGTCGTCTTGTTGCACGTTCACAGGCCGCCGATATCCTCTCTGCGCAGCGCCGTTGCAATGATGTGGCACTTGGGCTGATCGCCGCGGATGTAGTCGACGATGTAGATCTCCCCATCCCGGAACTGCACCCAGCCCGTATAGCCCAGGTCCGCCTCGCTGCTGGGGTCATAGTGCAGCGGCATGATGCGCACCTGTTGTTCGCTGCGCTTGGCGCTGCACACGGTCTGCCGGTCCGTAACCGCCAGGAAGGTGTTCTGCGTCCAATTGCCCAGCCAGCCCCTTTGCGTCCCCTGGCGGTATCGGTAGGTGATCAGGATCTCGCCCGTATCCAGAAAGCCGGCCACAGGCCGGTGACAGCCCGCCAGCGGAACGGTGTACAGCTCGCCCCACGTCTGCCCGCCGTCCTGGGACATGCAGGCCATGCATTCATACCCCATCGAAGAGTTCTCGCGCATGAAGCATACCAGGCGGTTGGGCTCCACCTCCAGGATGGAGGCCTCGCACAGGTTGTAGCGCGCATCGCGCGCCACGGTCACCGGTCCATTCCAATGCGCCCCCGCATCGTCCGAATAGTACAGCCGCTGCTGCAGGTTGGCAAAGCCGTCCACGCCTTTCAGATGGCAGGCGACGATCCAGCGTCCGGAGCGCAGCTCGAGCAGTTTATCTGGCACGATGCCCTGTAAATGCAGATTGACCGGCCCCTCGAAATGCATGCCCTCCGGGTCGCCCATCCACAGGTGGACCTCCGCCTGCGTCTCGTCGCGCTTGGATGCCCTGTCGCAGACCACCGCGATGCGCCCGTCGCGCAACCGCGTGGCGCGCGGGCAATTCCAATACACGGAGCCATCGGAGCGGATGGGCTCGCTCAGCGCGATCTTATCCGACCAGGTGCGCCCGTGGTCGTCGCTGGTCACGTAGACGATGCGCGAATACGACCGGTCGCCGTGATGCGCGCACTCGCAAAAGAAGCACAGCAGCCGCTCCGATTCCGTGGCCACCAGATCCGGCCACGCCTCGTATACCTTGGGATCGCAGCTCACGTCAAACCGCTGAATGGACATCGGCATATACCCCTTCGCGTCTTTCATGGGTGAGCGCGTCGACGAAGCGGCGTGTGATTTCTCGCGGACGCGTGATGGCCGTTCCCACCACGCAGGCGAATACGCCCTGCTCCATCGCCCTGCGCAGGTCCTCCGGGCTCCAGATGCCGCCTTCGCCGATCACAGGCACCGTCAACGCCTGTGCCAGCGCCCGCATCAGCCGGAAATTGGGCAACGCTTCGTGCGCCGTGTCTGCGGTATAGCCCGAGAGCGTCGTGCTCACCAGATCAAAGCCCATTCGCTGCGCGGCCACGCCCTCTTCGAACGTAGCGACGTCCGCCATGAACAGCTGATCGGGGTACTGCTTACGCGCCTGCGCAAACAGCGCCTGGATCGTCAGGCCGCCCGTGTGGGGGCGGTTCGTCGCATCCATCGCAATGATGTCGCACCCGACCTCGTGCAGGTCGTCCACCTCGCGCATCGTCGGCGTGATATACACACGGCTGTCCGCAAACACGCGCTTGGTCAGCCCGATGATGGGCAGGCTGACCTCACGCCTGATGGCCGCAATGTCCTGCGGCGTATTCGCGCGGATGCCGCACGCACCGCCCAGCATCGCCGCATATGCCATACGCCCCATGATCAACGAGCCGTGCAGGGGTTCATCTTCCAGCGCTTGACAGGAAACGATCAGCCCTCCGCGCAGCCGAGAGAGCACTTCTCGCCTTTTGGCCATATCGCTCATTTTCATCACGCCTTTCCCCTTCATTATATCAAAAAAAATTTCTTTTTCAAGGCCTTAGAAAAAATATTTTCTTCATTTTTTAAAAAAGAGATCCCATTTTTTTGAAAGAAGTTCCCATGCCGATCAAAAAGCCACCCTGCTGGCATGCGTGGTGGCTTCAAAGCGCCTGTCGAACAGGTCGCCGCAGAACGCATCAGTACAATTTGTTGGAGATCGCCTCAGCGGTCGCCGCCTTTTGTTTGGCCGAAACGTCGTAGGTACGCTTGAAATACTCGGTGTAGAGCAGATCCAGCAGCAGGAACTGCGACATCTTCACCGACATCGAACCGCCCTGCATGGGGCCCTCGTTCGCGCCGCAAAGGAGCCGCAGATCGCACAGCGCCGCAAGCGGAGAGCGCGTAAAGCGCGTAATCCCGATGATCTTTGCGCCGCCCGAGCGCGCCTTCGTCACCACGTCAAGCGTGTCCTTGGTCGCGCCTGAGTAGGAAAAGGCAATGGCCAGATCCTCCTTGTCCATCAGCGCGGCGCTCATCGCCTGCAGATGCAGGTCAATCGTCATATGCACCTTGCTGGTGATGCGCATGAAACGGCTCTGCGCCTCCAGCGCCGCAACCATTGAACCGCCCACGCCGAAAAAGTAGATGTTCTTTGCCTGAATCATCCATTCCACGGCCGTATTGATATCCTCCAGGCGAAGCAGCCGGTACGTCTCGTGCAACGCGCTTACGTTGGTGGCGAGCACCTTTTTCACGACGTCCTCCAGCGAATCCTTCGGCCCCACCACCCCGGCCATCTGCGTGCCCTCCAGGTCTTCCCGTCCGGACGCCAGCGTTCCCGCGAGCGCCATCTTGAAATCCTGATAGCCCTTTCTGTCCAGGTCGCGGCAAAAGCGAAATACGCTCGTATCCCCCACGCCGCAAGAGTCCGCCAGATCCGTAATGGACATGTACAGCACCTGCTCCGGCTTTTGCAGCACAAAGTCGGCCACGCGCTTTTCCGCCTTGGTGAACTGATTGTAGCACGTACGAATTTTGGCAAAAATGTCGTCCGTCATTTTGTCTCCTCCAACGCGCGTCGCGCGAGCGCATACGCGCCGAAAATGCCCGCTTGATTGCCCAGCTGCGCGCCCTCCAGGCGCACGCCGCGATAGCTTTGCATCAGGCGCGGATACAGCTGGTCGCGCACCGCTTGAACCAGAACGCGCTGGCGCATCACCCCGCCGCCCAGGATGATCAGGCCCGGATTCAATGTGTGCGTCAGGCTCACCAGGCCATATGTCACCTCCAGCACCCAGGCCGCGACAATCGCCTGCAAGTCCTGCCGCTCACCGATTTGCGCAAACAGCGCCTTTCCGTCCGCCAGGCCCGGCTCCACCTCACGCGCACGGCGCATCAGCGCGCTGGTGGAAGCGTATTGCTCATAGCAGCCCCGCTGCCCACAGGCGCACGGCAACCCTTCCGGATGGGTCAGGATGTGTCCCATCTCGCCCGCAACGCCATCCGCACCGCCGTAGATGCGCCCGTCGATCACGATGGCGCCACCCACCCCCGTGCCATACGTCAGGCACAGAAAGTCGCGCTCGCCCACGCCCGCGCCAAAGTTGGCCTCGCCCAGCGCAGCGGCGTTCACGTCATTTTCCACCACGACCGGCACGTGCGCGTGCGCCTCCAGAATGCGCGATACCTGCATGCCGCTGTAACCCGGCACGTTCTCGTTGGCGAAGATGATGCGCCCATTGCGCGCGTCAACCTGGCCCGTGGTCGAGATGCCGATGGCGTCATATCCGGCATACTCGTCAATCACGGCCTTGGCGCACTCCATCAGGTGCATGCCCCCCCGCTTTCCCTCTGAGGGCGTCTCCATTTCCCGCAAAACATGTCCAAATCCGTCCAGCAAGGCCGACTTGATGGCCGTTCCGCCGATGTCCAGCGCCAGTATCCGCATGTATCATTCCCCCAATTTACAGGACAACATTTTTATTATAACGGTTTTCCCCCGGTTGAGCAAGAAAAAACTTTTCCAAAACGCAATGGATGGCCCAACCTCTATTGCCGCAACAGCCCGCCTTTACAGGACAAAACTGGAAGTGCAAACAACCCCTTGGGCGACGGACACGCAAGCCTGGAGGATGAGCTCCATGTCCGTCGTAAGCGGGAATGCATTTCTGCGCATTGAAGAACGACGCCCCTGCAGCCATACGGCATACAGGGGCGCCATCCTTTGACATCATGCTGTCAGTGCATAGTCGGCGGCTAATCCCGTTCCCATTTCAGCAGCCGGCATGTGCGCGCGTCGAGCTCGAATTCGTATTCCACACCGTCCAGCCATGCATCGCCCTCATAGATGGGCATTCCGTCGTCCTGGTCCAGTTCCATGGCATAAAACTCGGCATCAGGCCGATACAGCCTCATCGTCTTCAGCGCGCCCTCCAGCGTCAGCCTTCCCTCGCGCATGTAGTCGCCAAATCCGAATGCCCGCGCGATCAGGACGCCGCCCTGCACCGTGACCTCGCCGTACATGGACGCGCACAACAGTTGAAGCCGCTTTCCACCCTCTGGGGTATCCTGGGCAAAGAGCACGCGCGCGTCAGGATAGGCCTCCAGCGCCAGCATCTCGGCTTCCTCTCGGGATTGCGCGCCAGCATCTTCCGTTACGGCCGGCGTATGCGTCACAAGGGACAACGGCGCATCCGCTCGCAGATCCCACGTCAGATCCAGACGCTCTCCGGAAGGGAGCGCCAGCGTCAGCACACGCAAACCACCCACCGTCTGGTCGTCGATCACGGCCGCGCCCTCGGGCATCAGGGCCTGCGCCGACTCGGGCAGCGCCTCCGCCCGGGCGCACAGCGCCAGCGCGCAGGTGAGCGCCGCAAGCAGAAAACCTTGTATCCGTTTCATGGCGTACCTCCTGTGTCAGGCAATATCAACGTGAAACAGCTTCCCTTTCCCACCTCGCTGCGCACGTCCACGCGTCCGCCGTGGAGCTGCGCGATGCGTTCGACCAGCGAAAGGCCCAGGCCCGAACCGACATGGCGCGCAGGATCGGCCTGATAAAAGCGCTCGAAGAGATGTTTCAGGTGTTCGGGCTCGATGCCGGGGCCATCGTCCGCCACGGAAAGCCATGCCTGCGCGGCATCGCGGCCGACCCGCAGCTGAATCTTCCCATTTTCCCGACCATAGCGCACGGCATTCTCCACCAGATTCAGCACGACCTGCAGCAACATGGCATGGTCTCCGCTCACCTGGATCTGTTGACCCCCGTCGGCGACATCCAGCGTCATGCCCTTTGCACCAGCTGCATCTTCAAAGGATGCAGCAGCCATTTCGGCCAGCAGGCCGAGGTCTACCTTCTCTCGTTCCAGCCGGAACTGCCCTGCGTCCATTCGGGCCAGCAGCAGCAGCTTTCGGATCAGATCGGCCATTCCTTCCGCCTTTTCGTGAATTCTTTCCAGCGCCTCCCGTTGATCCGTGGCGTCCGCCGCCTCGGACAGCGCAAAGTCGCTCTGGGTCAAGATCGAAGTCAATGGCGTGCGCAACTCGTGTGAGACGTCCGATGTAAACTGCCGCTCCCGCTCAAAGGCGCGATCCAGGCGTTCGAACATTGCGTCAAACGCTCGTGCCAACGCATACAGCTCATCCCTCGCGCCCTCCAGGGCGATGCGCTTCTTCAGGTCGGTGCCATCCACGATGCTTTCCGCCGTGCGCACGATGCGCGAAACCGGCTGAAAGGCCCGGTATGCGATGCCATAGCCCCCAACTCCCGCCAGCAATACCAGCCCCGGAAGCGCCAGCAGCGACAGCCTGCTGCGCCCCTGCAGCAATCCCTGCGCGGTATCCGCCGATACGCTGCACCGCAGCCACAGATCCTCTCCCTCATCGAACGAGAGCTTCGTATCGTATACAAACCACTCGTCGCCGGCCAGGCCCTCCGCACGGCGCATCTCGCCCTCGGCAAACGGCAGATCGGCCAGATGCCGTCCATAAATCAGATCGCCATCCATGCTGAACAGCGCCACGCGCGCGCTGGGCAAGTCGTCCAGATTTCGGTCGATGTCCAGTTCGCCATCCTCATAGCGAATGTCATCGCGCGCCAGCTGTGCCGTGGCCATCAGCGAATTGCGATAGTAGTCCCACAACATGCCCTGTTCACCAATGAGCTGAAAAGCCATTGCCGCGCTGGCGATGATTGCCGCCAGCAGCGTACACAGCAGGGTCACCCGCAGCTTGATGCTCAGCTTCACGCGTCCTCCCGCAGGACATAGCCCACGCCTCGGACGGTTTTGATCAGCTTGACGTCGTATTCGTCGTCGATCTTGCGGCGCAAGTAGCGGATGTAGACGTCCACCATGTTGGATGCGCCCATGTAGTCATAGCTGAACAGCTTCTGCCCGATCTGATCCCGAGACAACACCGTGTCATGGTGGGTCGCCAGGATTTCCAGCAATGCATACTCCCGCGCAGTGAGGTCAATGCGCCGGCCGCCGCGTGACACCTGATGCGAAGCGGTGTCGATGCGCAGATCCGCCACCTCGATGACGCTTGTTGTGCGGCGCCCTGCGCCGCTGCGACGCGCCAGCACGCGGATGCGGGCCAGCAATTCGCTCAGCGCAAACGGCTTGACCAGGTAGTCGTCGCCCCCCGCGTCCAGGCCGGTCACTCGATCATCCACCGAATCCCGAGCCGTCAGAAACAGGATCGGCATGTCCATCCCCTGCGCACGCGCGCGCCGCACCACGCTCAGGCCATCCTCGCCGGGCAGCATGATGTCCATCAGCACGACGTCATAGGCGGTCGACCTCATGTATTCATAGGCGTCCGGCCCAGTCTCGCACACGTCCACAGCGTATCCTTCCGCGGTCAGGCGCTTCTTGACGGCGCCGGAAATCGCCCGATCATCCTCCGCCAGCAATATGCGCACGGCTCGTCCCTCCGTCACAGAAACAATGGGGGCCCGGGACGCACAGGCGCCCCGGGCATCGTTTACAGGTCCGCGCTCCGACATCGCGCTTCGCGTGCCGGCTCAACGATCCACGGCTTCAAACTCCATGGACACCGACTGGTAGTCATTCTCACCATAGAGGGATACGCCGCTGACCGTGATCGTATAGGTTGCGCCATATTCCAGGCCTTCCGCCCGGACTTCCAGATTGTCCGAGTCGGACTCCAGGATGCGCACCTCGTACGCCGTTCCATTCTGGTCTTTCAGCTCCACCTTCAGGTCAAGATAGTCCACGCGCTCAAAGAAGTCGATGTCGAGCTCCTCGTCCCTTCGGTCATACTCCACAAACTGAATGGCGGGAACGCCTTCTTCGGGCAGCGCGATCTGGGTTTCAACCGTCACGGCCTCTTCGGAGCGCCGCATCCGCACGCCGGAGATGACGACATCATAGGTCGCTCCGCCCGGCACATTCTCAATGTAGAAGGTGAGGTCATCGTCATCCTTTTCCACGACGGTGGCGGGGTATTCCACGCCATCCTCTCCCTTCAGGGTGACGGTCGTGTCCTGATAGCTCACGTCCCGGGCAAACTCGACGTCGATGAACCCGCGGCCCTCGTACTGTATCTTTTGGACGACCGGCGTTTCCGCCGCAGCGGGAACAGCCAACACCAGGATCGCCAGCAACAACATCATCACTTTTTTCATTTTGATTTCCTCCTCGTTTTCGTCGCCTCTCAGCGCCTGAAATCAGGATACCACGGATGGATTAAAGAAAAATGAATGCGCAAAACTTTTTTCCGCGCTTTGTCCTCACCGTTCATTATACCGGATTTTTTCGGTTTCGCAAGGGTGGGACGAGCACATTTGAATGTGAAACAAAAAAGCCGGCATGATCCAAAGATCATGCCGACACTGTTCCCGACGTTTATCCGCGCAGCTTGCAGCCCTGTGCGAGGAGTGCATCGCGCACGTCTTCATAGCGCAGCGCCGAAACCGGCGTATGCCGTTCGATGGAGACGGCGGCCATGACGCCGGCGGCCTGGCCCACTGCCATGGCGATGTTCATCACGCGGTAAGAGGCATGCGCGCGGTGCGTACCGCTGATGCAGCGGCCGGAGAGGATCAGGTTTTCCACACCAAGCGGTTGCAGGCAGCGCATGGGAATGTCATACGGCCGGGCCTGATACGGGCACCCCTCGCGCTCCGCCTGTCCCCCGCCGGCGGGATTGTGGATGTCGATGGAGAAATTGGCACGGTGCACCACGCAATCCGGCTGCTCGCGGCCCTCAATCAGCTCTTCAGCCGAAAGCACATGCAGCCCGCGGATGCGGCGGCTCTCGCGAACGCCCAGCGTGGAGGCACTCACGCGCGTATAGATGTGTTCAAAGCCGGGGATCTCCTCGCGCAGGAAGCGATTGACCTGTTCGATCTGTGCGCGCAACAGAATCTCCGCCCGCTCCGTGTCGCCGTCGCGTAGCAAGTTCACGCCATTGGCCTGTGTGGCGTTGACCAATCGCTCTCCGGGCCGTCCCGTAGCATACAGGCGCACAATGGTCACATTGGCGGGCAGACGTCCCTCCGCCGCGGCCTTCTCGCACGTTTGCAGGTACTCGCGTCCATCGCCCAGATCGGTATAGTGCTCCTCATGGTTACATACCAGCGTGCTTGCCGGATCGACGCCCGCGATGGTGTACATCAGCGACGAGGGCTGCACGAGGCCGTCCTCATCGCGCCCCACCATGGCCTGCGCGCCAGCCATGGCGGATACGTAGCCGTCGCCTGTGGCATCTACCACGCGTTGGGCACAATAACACGCCAGGCCCGCCTGCGTCTGGGCGAACACGCCGTGGATGACACCGTCCTCCACAAGCGCATCCAGTACGCTCGTCTGCAGCCGAAACTCCACACCCTCGCGACGCAGCAGGTCGACCAGCAACCCCTTGGCCTGTTCGTTGTCGATCCCAGTGGATGAGTCGGGGCTGCGCAGCAATGCCGCGATCTCATCGCGAATTGTGCCTGGTGCGACGGCACCCATGACCGTCGTCACATTGCCCAGCGTCAGGCAGCCGCCCACCGTGCCGTAGCGCTCCAACACCATGACGCGCATGCCCATGCGGGCGGCGCTCACCGCGGCAGCAATGCCCGCAGGCCCTGCACCACAGACCAGTACATCCCATTCGCCCCGCACCGGTGCTTGCGTACGGTATTCCATAGTTTTTCCTCCCCAATTGTCCGCGGCGCAGGTCATTCTGCGCCGCGGACCTTGTTGTCAGGACTGTCAGCGGTTCTGGTACCACTCGTTGTACGCGTCGGCCGAGGCCTGTCCGCCGGCAGCGCGCCATTCCTCCACAAAGGCGTCGTGGTCCGCGACATCGCGCACGCCGACGATCACCTGCAGCACATAGTCGTTGACCATCGTCTCCAGCGCCGCCTTGTTCTCTGCGACCACCGGCAGCGTCGGGCACAGGTCCGTCGGGTTGCTGACCGCCAGCGCCTCGTACTGGTTCAAGCCGTCGTAGATCTCGGCGACCGCCTCTGTGCGGCGCGTGCGTGCCATCCACATGTCGCCATAGCAGGTCATGTCAAAGCTGTTGAGGTACCACCACGCATTGTTGCGCAGCTCCGTGAAGATCGGCATGATCGGCCAGTAATTTCCCTCTTCGTCGATGGTGAACGTTTCGCCCTCGGTTCCGATGGTGATGTAGGTGAACACGTCCTCATCGAGCTTGCGGTTCATGAAGCGCACCGCATGCTCGGGGTTTTCCGCCGTCTTGGGAATGCAGCTGACATTGTTGAGCGCCTGCTGTTTCTTGATGCCCGCATTGCCCTGCTCATCCGTAAACGGCGGCAGGTAGATCAGCTCGACGTCCAGGCCGCTGTCGATGAGTGCCGTCAGCGGACTGTCGGTCCAGCCGCCGCAGGCATACGCAAATACATTGCCGGAGGAGAGTTTTTCAGTGCGCGTCGTCTCGTTATTGACCGCGATATCCGGGTCGAGCAGTCCCTCGGCATACAGGTCTGCCATGTAGGCGAGATATTCCCGATAGGCCGGCAGCTCAATCTGGTTGGCCAGCTTTCCGTCCGCCTCATTCCAGTCAAAGTAGAATCCAAAGCCCGAGCTGATGACGCCGATGCGCGCCTCGTTCTTGGTCAGGAAGGGGATCATATCCGGCTTGGCCTCCTTGACGGCCTGCAGCACCGCCTTGAACTCCTCGGCGGTCGTAGGCACGTCCAGGCCCAGTTCTTCCAGCACATCGCCGCGCACGACGACACCCGAGTCAATGCTGGCGCGCTCAGCCATCATGGGGATGCCGTAGATCTTGCCGTCCTCACCTGTGGTGAGCGTATAGGCGTCCTTGGTGATCAGGGTCGTCAGATTGTCGCCGTATTCGGCGAGCAGGTCATCCAGCGGCAGGAGCATACCGTTGGAGAGCAGCTCCAGGTACATCGTCTCGCTGATGCGCAGGATGTCATACTTCTCGCCGCCGCCGATCTGCATGAGCAGGTTCTGCAGGTCGTCCTCTACGGGCAGCATGAAGTATTCGACATGGTAGCCGGTTTTTTCTTCAATGGCCGTCGCTGTCGGGTCGTTGTTCGGATCGTGCGCATTGTAGGTGCCCAGCACACGCAGCGTCGGGAGTTCCTCCTCCGCCGTAGCCAAGGGCGCCGCGCACAGCAGCAGTAACATTGCAAGGAACAGGGCCAGCGTCTTTTTCATGATGAGACCTCCTTCTTTTATCTTTGCCAGGCCTCAGCCCTTGACCGAGCCGATGGTGAGGCCGTGGACAAAATACTTCTGCAGAAATGGATAGACGATCAGAATGGGAATGGAACTGACGACGATCGCCGCCGCCTGAATGCCGCTGCTGGAGAGCCCGGCTGCCTGCGCGGGATCCAGTTCATATAGGTTCTGCGTGGTCGTAATCATCTCGTACAGATACAATTGCAGGGGCTTGGCGTCCGCACGGGTGACAAAGATCATCGCGTGGTAGTAACCGTTCCAGTAGGCAACGGCGTAGAAGAGCGCAATGGTCGCCAGCGACGGCAGCGACAGCGGCAGCACGATGCTCACGAGTGTGCGCGCGGGCCCGGCGCCGTCGATGCGCGCCGACTCCTCAATCGCCTCCGGCAACCCTTCAAAGAACGTCTTCATGATGAACAGGTTGTATTGCGAGAGCACCAGCGGAATGATCTGGCACCACAGCGTGTTGAGCAGGTTGAGCGCGCGCATCAGGATGTACACGGAGATCATGCCGCCATAGAAGAGCATACTGAACACGTACAGCAGTAGGATGACCTTGCGGCCTTTAAAGCCCGGTTTGGACAGCGGATACGCCGCCATGGTCGTGATCGTTAGCGCCAAGAGCGTGCCGACGATCGTGATGAACGCGCTGTTTTGGAACGTTCTCCAGAACAAATCGTCCTGCAATACATAACGGTATGTGCTCAGCGTCCAGTCGATCGGCCAGAAAGCCACGCGCCCTGCCGACACCGCCGCGCGCCCCGAGAGGGACTTGGCGGCCATGTGCACGAAGGGCAGCAAGCACACCAGACCCAACAGTGAAAGCAGCGCCACGTTGATCACCCGCAGCACGCGATCTCCTCCGCTCTTTTGCGTCACTGCCGCCATATCACCACAAGCTCCTTCCAAATGCCTTGCGGCTGACGCCGTTGCACGAGACGATCAGCACAAAGCCTACCAATGACTCGAACAAGCCCAGCGCCGTCGCGGACGAAAAGTCGAGTTTGCCCAATCCGGTGCGGTAGATGTACGTCTGCAGCACGTCGGCCGTGGAGTAGACCGTCGGGTTATACATGATGAGGATCTGTCCATACCCGGCCTCCAGAATGCCGCCCAAGCGCAGCAGGAGCATCAGTGAGATCACCGGCGCGATGCCCGGCAACGTCACATGCCAGATGCGCCGGAGCCGGCCCGCGCCGTCAACGTAAGCCGCTTCATACAGCTCCTGGTCAATGCCTGTCAGGGCTGCCAGATAGACGATCGCCCCCCACCCGCTCTCCTTCCAGCCCTCAGTGAACACCAGCAGCCAGCGGAAGGCAATCGGATCGGTATAGAAGCTGGTCTTTCCTAGATCCAGCGCCTCCAGCACGCGGTTGAGAATGCCGTTGGCCGATAGCATCGTCAGAAAGATGCCATGGATGACCACCCAGCTGATGAAATGCGGCATGTAGATCAGCGTCTGCGTCACGCGCTGAAAGGGACGGCACCGCACCTCGTTGAGCATCAGCGCCACCAAAATCGGGATCGGGAAGAGTACCACCAGCTTCATTAGGCTGATCGTCAGGGTGTTGCGCAGCAGCCGCCAGAAGTCAGCCGAGCCGAAGATCTTTTCAAAGTGCTGCATGCCCACCCACGGGCTGACGAACATCGACTCCAGGATATTGTCGCCCGCAAAGATGCTGAAATCCTTAAACGCCAGCTGCAATCCTACCAGCGGCAGTAACTTGTAGCCGATCACGTAGACGAGGCCCGGCACGGACAGCGCGTAGTACAGCCAGTTGGCCCGCAGGTACGCGCCCAGCCGCGTCCGCCTGCGCGAAAGGGTCGTTTGCATGTTTGCTCCTCCCTCCAAAAGACCGTCATGCGAAAGTTTCCTTGTTGTGCGCCTGCGCCTTTTTTCGCCTTTTATTGTATGCATTTATGTGCAATCTGTCATTGGAAAATGTTTCGATTTTGTGGACTATCCTTTGAATCCCTTCAATTGGTGTTGAAGCGCCCCTCCTTCTTCCTCTATAATGAAGTAGAATCCAATGCCGAGAGGAGGATGCGCCTTGTACAAGCTGCTGATCGTCGATGATGAATACCAGGTTCGCACAGGCCTGCGCGATCTGATCGACTGGAACGCCCTGGGCATCATTGTTGCCGCCGACGCGGACGATGGGGAAACGGCTCTTCCGCTGTTGCATGCCATCCGGCCCGACATCCTGCTTACCGACGTACGCATGAACCGCATGGAGGGACTCCAGCTCGCCCGCGAGGCGCGCCGCCTGCTTCCGGACATCGCCATCGTGTTCATCAGCGGCTACTCCGACGCGCAATACCTGCGCGACGCGCTGCGCGTCAAGGCGGTCGACTACCTGTACAAGCCCGTTCGCATCGCCACGCTGCAGACGCTGATGCGGGAGGTCGTCGCCAAGCTTGACGCGCGCGCACAGGAGGTCCAGCGTCGGGAGCAGGCGCGCCGGCTGTGGGAAAAGAGCCGCCCGCTGCTCATCGAGCGCTTTGTCCGCGATTGGCTGAGCGGCGTGCTGGAGGACGAGCAGGTCATCCGCGAACGCCTCGCGCAGTTGGATCTTCCCTTTGCGGCCTCCGGCGGCATTGGCGTGGCCGTGTTTCAGCCCGAATGGGACGTGTTTCCCGATGGCTCCCAGGCGCAGACGTGCCAGATCCTGCTGGAGCGCTCCGTTCGCCGCCTGTTGCCGGGCGCTCTGACCTGTGCGGAGGGGACCGGCGTCATCGCACTGTTTTCGGCGTGTGATGCGGATGCACTGTATGCGCTGGAGAGTTCGCTCAATGCCCTCTCCGCCGAGGCACGCGAGCAGTTGGGCGCGCGATTGCCGATCGGCGTCAGCGCGTGGCATGGCTGGTCCGATGCGCCATCCGCGCTGGACGAGGCGCGGCAGGTCGTCGAGCGGCGCATCGACGTCCTCGAGGGCGCGGCATTCTTCAGTCCGCAGGATGCGACGGCCATGCCGGAAACATCGCAGGCAGTCACCACGCCGGATCTCGACTTTCTTTCCCATTCACTGCTTACCGGCGATTTTGAGGCCCTTTGGAGTGGCCTGCAATCGCGCATCACGGAGACGCTTCGCGCAGAACATGGCGCTGAACGAGCACGCGAGATGCTGATGCTCTGTGCGCTGCACGCAGACCTGCTGTTATACCGACGGGGTCTGGATGGAGTGGACGCATGCGCGCTGTGTCGCCGGGCGCTGGGGCACATCTCCGTATACGGCCTGCTCAATGCATTGGGCGCAGCCCTGCGCGACGCATGCGAGCGCGTGCGCCAGGAGCGCTCGCGCACCTACAGCGCCGCCGTTGAGCGCACGCTGGATGTGATCCGCACGCGCTATGCCGAACCACTGCGCGTGGAAGATCTGGCCGCCGTCGCACACTATTCACCGTCCCACCTGAGCACGCTGTTTCGCCAGGAGACGGGCACAACAATCGGCGACGCGCTGTTGCGCGCGCGTCTGGACGCGGCGATGGAGCTGCTGCGCTCCACGACGGAGCCGGTCTCAGCCGTGGCGCAGCGGGTAGGCTATGCAGATATGCAGTACTTCTCCCGCGTGTTCAAGCGGTCCACCGGCTTGACGCCGCTGGAATACCGCAGAAAGGCCCTGCCATGCTGAAACGAATGTCTGTCGCGCTGCCGGCGCTCTTTTTGCTGCTGGCCATGCTGGGGTTGAGCGCCATTCTGGCGCTGTATAGCCGTCTGTCTCACCTCTCTGAGCTGGACGTGCTCGAATCCTTCTCTCTGGCGATCGATCAGATCGCCATCACGCTGCAGGACCGCATGGGATTTGCAGAGGAGACAATGCGCGCGCTGCTGTACGATTCCCGCGTGTACGAGTCGATTTCCCGTTCAGCCAAGGAGGAGACGCTTGAGGCACAGCTGGAGGAAATCAAGGATCTGCGCGATGCCGTCTACTCCACGGTAGAAAACCGTGATCTGCTCCAGGTGCGCCTGTACATGAGCGACGTCAAGATGATCACTCGCGAGGGCATCAACTTTTTTACCCTCACCGAGGCACGCGACACGCCGGAATACGCGCTGCTGCTCGCCTCCGACGACGTCTTCTCCTGGATCGGCGCGCACGCAGTGCATACCAACTATTTCGACGATACCTGTGTCACGCTGGGCTGCATGTATCAACGCTACAATGCCGAGTCGGACGATCAGTGGGCGATGCTGCTGCTGGACATGTCCGTCGAACGCTTTACCGGCGTCCTCGACACCTTGACACTGACCAACCGCGACGCACATATTGCAGTTGTCGACGCAGCCGGCGCCGTGATGTGCGGCGGCGAAAGCGACATGATTCGCGACGTCGTCGCGGGCGGCGATGTGCCTACGAATGCTGCCGCTGTAAGCGGCTTTTGCGCGTCGCAGGCGGGCGGGCAATTGGCATACGTGCGCAAGCCGCTAGGATTTGCCGGTTGGTCGATCGTGGCCTGCATGCCGCGCGCCAGCTTGCTGGAAGGCCAACGGGTGACGCGCAATACGCTCACGTTGCTCCTGTTCGGCTTCACGTTGCTGATGATCGCACTGCTGGGAATCGCGCTGCTGGCGCTGTACGTGCGACGCGTGCGCCTGTACCTGCACGATCTCAACGACAGCCTGAACGCAAGCGGCCGGCGCAGCTCCTCCCTACATGTACGCCGTGCGCTGTTCAGCCTGGACCTGAGCATCGCGGAGCTTCTGCGCACCAACGAGCGCCTGACCGAGGAGAATTACCGTGCGCAGCTGCGGGAGCACGAAGTCAAGTTGCAGGCATTGCAGGCGCAGATCAATCCGCACTTTCTGTACAATACGTTGGATTCTATCAATTGGATGGCCATCCGCGAAAACGCCTCGGACGTTTCCGATGCGCTGGTCACTCTGGCTGACTACTTTCGGCTCAGCCTCAGCCGCGGCCGCAGCGTCGTCACGCTGCGCGAGGACGCACAGATCGTGCAGAAGTATCTGGCCCTCTATGAGCGGCGTTTCGACTACCAGTATCAGGTCATCTGGGCGTTTCAGGAAGATGCGCTGGACTGTCTGATTCCCAAGCTGACGTTGCAACCGCTTGTCGAGAATGCACTCCAGCACGGCATCTTCAAGCGCCCCGACAAGTTGGGCGGCATCGTGCGCATCAGCGCGCACGTGACGGATGACCGCATGACGTTAAGCGTGCAGGATAACGGGCCGGGACTGTCCGGCCATACCGTACCGGGCAAGGGATATGGTCTGTCCAACGTGCGCGAGCGGCTCGATCTGTACTTTGAGGGGCGCTACAGTCTGCAAATCGGCAATGCGCCGGAAGGTGGCGTACTTGCACAGGTCCAGGTTTTCGCTGAACGCGAAGCGCCAGACAGATCCGCCACGGAGGAGTAAATCGCCTTCCGACATGCTTCCCAGCCCAAAACAAAGAGAAAACGCACAGCCGTGCGTTTTCTCTTTTGGCGCTGCATCTGATTAGCGCTTTTGGTTTTCGCCCATTCATACCTTTAAAAGTCCCCATGACACAGGACGTTCCCCGGCGGCTGCGCGCGGATCCTGCACAGCAGGGCTTCCTCCCCCTCACATGTGTCTATGCCACACACGCCCCCTCGGACGCATTGTGTTCCCTGCGATTATAGCAGATTTTCCGCCGGGGTGCAACGGCCGTTCACCCGGCGCGGCGACAAAAAAACGCCGGCCCGATGGGCTGGCAAAGCGCAATCTACCACTGCGCCCGGGCAAAGGCGAGCACTTCGCCCGACAGCGCATCCCGGTTTTCGGGCGTGATCGCAAAGCAGCGGCAGCGTGGATGCCGCCGTACCGCCTGCAAAAACGGCGTATCGTTGTGCTTGACCGCCGCAATGACCGGCGCATCGCCGTCCAGCAGGCGCATGATGGCTGCGCAGAACGGCTGGGATTCGGACTCCATGAAGCCGATCTCATCCAGCACCACGACGCTGCCCGGCGGCGGATCGCAAAGACGCCTGGCAAAGCGGTCGAACGCCTCCGGATACACCAGCGGATGCCGATCCTTGCAGTAGCCCACCAGCCGGTCCGGACATTGGACGTACGGCCCGCCCGCATCGTAGATGTAGACGGGGCTGCCGTTTACCGCGTCGGCCAGGCCATCCTCCTTGCGCGTCTCAAAGCCGAAGACGGGCCTACCCAGTTCCGTCAGCACCCGTCCAATCAGCGTGCTCTTGCCCACGTGGCGGGCGCCGACGATCAGGGTGTGCATGGCTTCTCCCTCCCGGCCCGTTCCCGGTTCTGCGCGCGGACGAGCACCATCTCCGCGGCGATGCTGACGGCGATCTCCTCCGGCGTCACAGCCCCGATGTCCAGGCCGACCGGCGTGCGCATGCCGTCGATGCGCGCCTGCGGGACGCCGGCCTCCCGCAGCTTCCCGGCGACGAAGGCGCGCTTGCCCTTGCCCCCGAGCATCCCCACATAGGCGCGCTCCGCGTCCAGCACCTGGCGCATCACGCACAGGTCGGACGCGTGCGTGCTGGTCATGGAGACGACGTAGTCGTCCCGCGTCAGCGTCAGGCGGTCGGCGATGCACTCCAACGAGCCGCAGATCACGCGCTCCGCCTGCGGAAACAGCGCCGCATCCGCCAGCGCCTCGCGGTCGTCGAACACCGTGACGCGAAAGCCCACCGAGGCCAGCAGCGGCGCAAGCGCGCGCGCACAGTGGCCCGCGCCGAAGATCACCGCGCGCTCACCCGGGCGCAGCGGCACCGCAAGGCAGCCCCCGCGCATGACGCACACATCGCTGCACAGCGGCGCGCAGTCCGCCGGTGCCTCACCCGAAAGCGGCGCGCGGTCTTCGCCCAGCAGCGCCGGCGCGCCGCCGTCCAGCCGCAGGATCAGCCAGCCGTGCCCGCCCTGCTCCAGGTGCGCCACCAGCCGGGCAGCCAGCGCCGTCCAGCGCGGATCGCCACTTTGGACATACTGGAAGTATGCCGACGCGCCGCCGCACGCCGTACCGGATTCCTCGCCGGAGGCGTGCGCATGCATGCCGCCGCGCCGCTCTTTCAGCATCTGAACGGCCAGGTCGGTCATTGCCCGCTCCGTCTCGCCGCCGCCGACCGTGCCCGCAATGCGCCCCGCGCTGCCCACCAGCATCTGCGCGCCTGCGCCGCGCGGCCCGCGGCCCGTATCGGGCGTGAGCGTCACCAATACGGCGTCCCCGCCCGCAAGCAGCCGCTCCAGCAGCTGCGCAAAGATCTCCTTCATGCCCATTCCTCCGATCGTCCGCCGCACCCCTCACAGGCCGCACGGAATATCCGCAGCGTTCAGGCGCAGGATGCCCACCTCGCGCGCGTGCCGCAGGTAGTACGGAAAGTCGTCCCGCCCCGTCCGCTCAAGCCGGGCGCAAAGCGCCGCCTCCGAGGACGATCCGTCATCCCAGCCGTAGCGGCGGAAAAAGATGCGCGCATCCTCCAGGCTGCGAAAGGGCTGGCCCAGCTCGAGCGAGCGCGTCTCGCCCGCAAAGGGCACCCCCAGCTGCTCCAACAGCCGGCAAGTCTCCCGATAGCCCACATAGGACGGCGTGCCGCCGTGCCGCCGGCCTGCGCGCTCGTCGCGCAGCACCATGAACGCCTCGCCCCGGCACTGCGCGGCCGCGATGCGCAGCCCCTCGACGCCCCCGCCGAACAGGCAGAAGACCATCGCGTCATAGGGCGTCTCCGGCGGCGTATCGCCGACCTCCCCACAGCGGATGTCGACGTTGCCGATGCCGCGCGCGACGCAGTTGCGGCGCAGCACCGCCAGCGCCTCGGGCGAACGATCCACCGCCGTCACCCGGCCCGCATGGCGCGCCAGCTCCAGCGACAGATAGCCCAGCCCGCAGCCCGCGTCGCAGACGCGCGCGCCCGGCGCGAGCCGCGGGCCGATGTATGCGGCCAGCTCCCGGTTGTACGGCGCGTGCTCGCAGGCGTCGATCATGAAGCGGATCGTATCCGCATCCCAAAACGCCACGTCCTCCCCCGCTTTCCGGCCGCCTCAGGCCTGCCGCTCCTGCTCCGTCACGCACTCGCTCTTGAGCCTGCCGACCAGGCTCTGCAGCGCGTCCACCACGTGCGGGCGGATGTCGCCGCCGATCAGCACGCGCATGATGTCCTCGCCCACGCCAAGGTCGCCCTCGTTGAGCCAGACCCGCACGTAATAGATGCCCTCCATCGCGCGGGTCTGGGCGACGGCCTCCTCGACGCGCGCGGCGTCGTAGCCAAAGCGCATGCCCGTGACCGGCCGCGCGTCGCGCTCGCCCTCTCGCACCTGCGCCTTGGCCGTTACGCGCACCACGCCGTTGTGGAACAGATACATGCCGACCTTGTCGGCGTCCGGGGCCTGCTTGGCCTCCTCAAACCATGCGTCAATGGAAGGTACGGTCTTGCCCATGTGCATCCTCCTCACTGATCGCTGGCCGCGCAGTCGGCGGATCCCTCCGAGGCGAGCATGTCCAGCCCGTGCTGGATCGGCTCGACGACGGCCAGCATGTTCTCCCGGGCCGCCTTGGGGCTGCCGGGCAGGTTGATGATGAG
The DNA here is from genome assembly GCA_944349855.1 of uncultured Eubacteriales bacterium. GTDB lineage: Bacteria > Bacillota > Clostridia > Christensenellales > Aristaeellaceae > Beduinella. Next base: position 79,888 of record CALVNS010000006.1, read on the forward strand.
CGTCCGGCCGCGGATGCCCGCCGCGCTGCGGGACAGGCATGCGCGCGGGGTGATCTGCAGGCTCATGGCGCGCATCGCCTCGGGAATGCCGCGCGTCTCGCGCTCCACGACGGCCAGCGTCGCCTCCGGCGTGACGTCGCGCGGGGAGAAGCCCGTGCCGCCGGTGGTGAGCGCCAGGCTGACGCGGCGCTCGTCGCAGCAGCGGATGAGCTCCGCCTGGATCTGATCCATCTCATCGGGGATGATGCAGGTATAGACCACCTCAAAGCCGTGCTGCGCCAGGAGCGCGCACAGCATCGGGCCGCTCTCGTCCACGCGCTCGCCGCGCGAGCCCTTGTCGCTGATGGTGAGGACCGCCGCCGTATACTTCATCGCTTGTCTTCCTCCCTGTGAAAGTCGCCGTGCACGCCGCCGGTCTTGTCCAGCAGCCGCACGTCGGTGATGACCATGTCCTTTTGCACGGCCTTGCACATGTCGTAGACGGTCAGCGCCGCGGTGGAGGCCGCCGTCAGCGCCTCCATCTCCACGCCGGTCTTCCCGTCGCAGGAGACCGTCGCGCGGATCTCCACCGCGCAGCGCGCCTCGTCCAAAGACATCTCCAGGTTGATGCCGCCCAGCAGGATCGGGTGACACATGGGGATCAGGTCCGGCGTGCGCTTGGCGCCCATCACGCCCGCGATCTGCGCCACGGTGAGCACGTCGCCCTTCTTCATGCCGCCGGAGCGGATCAGCTCAAACGTCTCCCGGCTGACCAGCACGCGCGCGCCGGCCGTCGCCGTGCGGCGGGAGGGCGCCTTGTCGCCCACGTCCACCATCCTGGCGCGGCCCTGCTCGTTGAAGTGCGTGAAGTCGCCCTGGTTCTGGACGCCCGTGCGCGGCAGGCGCTCCAGGATGAACGTCGCGATCGCCTCCACGTCGTCCAGGCCAAAGCGCGGCAGGTCCGTCTGCACGTCCCCGTCGTCCGTGGCGATGGCGGCGTAGCAACTCAGGTCCTGCGCAAAGCCCAGGCCCGTCGCCTTGCGACAGATGCCGATCTTCGGGATATCTCCGGTGCAGTAGCCCTCCACCAGGATGATGTCGACGTCGTGCACCGCCTCCAGGTTCTGCTCCAACGTGCGCGCGCGCCGCTCGATGACGGCCGTCTGCTCCGGCCCGCTGACGATCACCATGTCGGCCCCGGCCTGCGCGAAGCGCCACGAGTCCTTGCCCTCGCGGTCCAGCTGAATGTGGTGCGCATCCTGCTTGATGGCGCACACGCGCAGCCCGCGCCGCTTGAGCTCGCGCACGATCTTTTCCAGCAGCGTCGTCTTGCCCGTGCCCGAGTGCGCGGTAAAGGCGACCGTGGGAATGGATGTCATGACTTTACCCTCCGATTTGATTCATATTGCGTCCCGCCAGACTGTGATGGTGCGCGGACAGCTCCGCATGGCAGGCGGGCTTGTTCCAGATGACCTCGCGCATCCGCTCGCGCATCTGCTGCTTTGTGAGCCCCCTGAGGGAGATCTCGTCCGCGGAGTGCAGGCAGGGCTTGAGCTTGCCGTCCGCCGTCAGGCGGATGCGGTTGCACGCGCCGCAGAAGTGATCGCTCACGGGGCTGATCAGGCCGATGTTGCCCTGCGCGCCAGGCAGGCGGTACAGCCGCGCCACGCCGCCGTCGGGCGCTACGGGCGCGGCCTGCGGCAGGCGCTCCAGCACCGCCGTGCATGGGATGAACGCCGCCTCGCCGAATTCGTCGCTGTCCAGCATGGGCATCAGCTCGATGAAGCGCACGTCCACGGGATAGCGCAGCGTCAGCCCGGCCAGGCGCCCGACCTCGTCGTCGTTGAACCCGCCGATGAGCACGGTATTGATCTTGACGCGCCAACCGGCCGTCAGCGCCGCCTCCAGGCCGGCCAGCGCCTGCTCCAGCCTGCCCACGCGCGTGATGCGCGCATACTTGTCCGGGTCGAGCGTATCCAGGCTCAGGTTGATGCGGCTCACGCCCGCCTCGCACAGCTGGGCCGAAAGCTGCGGCAGCAGCACGCCGTTGGTCGTGAGGCACAGCTCTTCGATCCCCGGCACGCGCGCCGCGCGGCGGCAGATGGAGACGATGTTGCGCTTGACCAGCGGCTCGCCGCCGGTGACGCGCAGCTTGGTGACGCCCAGCGAGGCGGCGGCCTCGACCGCGGCGATCATCTCGTCCTCGGTCATCATCTGGGCGTGCGGCTTTTTGCACACGCCCTCCGGCGGCATGCAGTAGCGGCAGCGCAGGTTGCACCGATCCGTCACGGACAGGCGCAGGTAGGTGATGTTGCGTCCGTATTGATCGATCATTGCTCAATACCTTCCGAATGTGCAGTTGGGGTAGTGGCAGGCCTTGCACATCTGGCACAGGCCGCCATCGCCCAGGTTGATCAGGTCGCGCCGGGTGAGCCGGTCGCCGGCGAAGATCTGCGGCAGGAGCACGTCAAAGATCGTCGTGGGCAGGCTGATGGCCGCGCCGGGCACGCCGAGGATCGGGATGTCGCCCAGGTACGCCACCAGGGTCATGTTGCCGGGCTGCGAGGGCACGCCGTGCGTGACGACCTGCGCGCCGAGCCGGCGGATGGCCGTGGGCGTGAGGTCGTCCGGGTCGACGGACATGCCGCCGGTGAAGATCAGGAAGTCCGCGCCCTGCTCCAGGTGCGCACGGGCCGCGCCGACGATCATGTCCAGGTCGTCGTCGCAGATCGTCACACCCACGATCTGCGCGGGATAGCGCTCCATCTTGCGGCGGACGACCGGCTCGAACTTGTCCTGGATGCGCCCGTTGTACACCTCGGAGCCCGTGATGACCACGCCGATCTTGCGGGGCCGGTAGGGACGCAGGTCCAGCAGCCTGCGGCCCTGGCACAGGCGCTCCGCCTCGAGGATCTGCGACTCCTGCGTCACCAGCGGCACGATGCGCATGGAGGCCAGGCGCGCGCCCGGCTCCACCGGATAGTGGTCCGGCAGCGTGGAGATCGTGATGTCGCCGATGGCGTTGAGTTCGCGCAGCAGCTCGGTGTCCACGCGGAACATGCCGCGCTCCCGGGCGATGAGCAGCACCTTGCCCTCAGAGGGCGGGGTGTACTCCGCGCCCGGCACGGGCGCCATCGCCGCCATGCGCAGCGCGCAGTCCTCCTCGTGCAGCTCGCCCGCGTTTTCCTCCCACACAAACACGTTCTGCTTGCCGATGTCCAGCAGCGCGGGAACGTCCTCCTCGGTGATGACATGGCCGCGCTTGAAGGCCGCGCCCTTGAATCCGTCAACCATCTTGGTGATGTCGTGGCACAGCGTCATGCCCACGGCGTCCTGTACGCGAATCTTCTTCATAGCACAAATCCTTTCAGCACAGTCTGCGGTTCGAGCTTTCCGCTGCCGGCGGGGACGATCGCCATCGCGTCGCAGCCGATGGCGCTGGAGAGCACCACGTTGCCCTGATCGCCGGGCAGGACCATCCGCACGGTCCCGTCGGACAGGTCCAGCCGGCCGCGCAGCACGCGCGTGCCGCGGCTGGGCTTGTCAAAGCCGTCCTGCAGCGTGACCGTAATCTCCCGGGGCAGCGCGTCGGCGCGCCCGGCCAGCCTGCGCAGCGCCGGCATCACGATCACATGCAGGTTCGTCAGCGCGGAGGCCGGGTTGCCGGACAGGCCGCACACGAGCTTTCCGTCCTTGACGGCGTACGCGCAGGCCATGCCGGGCTTGAGGTCCACGCCCCGCACGAGCGTCTCGCAGCCCGCCAGGTCCATCGCCTCGGGCGTCAGGTCGTAATCGCCCACGGAGACCCCGCCGGTGAGCAGCACCGCGTCGCAGTCCGCCAGGGCCTGGCCGATCAGCCGCGCAATGCGCTGCGCGTCGTCCCCCGCGATGCCCAGGTACACGGGCTCCATGCCCTCCCTGCGCAGCGCCGCCTCCAGCATGGACCGGTTGGCATTGCGGATCTTGCCCGGCGCCAGCGGCGCGTCCGCCTCCACCACCTCGTTGCCCGTGGAGATGAGGCCGATGCGCGCCCGGCGGTACACCGTCGCCAGCGCCTCGCCCTGCGCGCACAGCGTGCCCGCGACGCCCGCATCGATCACGCAGCCGCTTCGCGCGAGCACCGTGCCGGCCCGGACGTCCTCGCCCGCGCGCACGATGTTCTCGCCCGGCCTCGCAGGCGCGAACAGGCGCACCGTGCTCTGCGTGAACTCCGTGCGCTCGTACATGCGCACGGCGTCGGCCCCCTCGGGGATCGGCGCGCCGGTCAGGATCTTGCAGGCCGTGCCGGGCGTGACGGGCCGCGTGGGCACTGCGCCGGCCGCGACCTCCTCCAGCACCGTCAGCTCCACGGGATGCTCCCGCGAGGCATCCTCGGTATCCGCCGCACGGAACGCGTAGCCGTCGTAGGGCGAGCGGTCGAAGGGCGGGATGTTCTCCGCGGCAATCAGGTCCCTGGCCAGCACGCGGCCCGCGCTCAGGGACAGCGCGACCTGCTCCGTCCCCACGGGCGACACGCGGGCCATGAGCAGGTCCCGCGCGGTGACATGATCGATTGACGATCGCATGGGCTTCACTCCTTCAAAAGCAGCATGGATTCCGGCGGCAGGCACACGCGCAGGCGCTCCGCGCGGATCTGCCGCCAGCGCTCCTTGTCCAGCTCCCAGCCGATCGGGCTTGCCGCGCCCTCGGGCCTGAGCAGAACGGTACAGGAAAACGGGTTCTCGATCGTCTCCTCCACGCGGCAGAGGAACGCGTTCGGCTCCCCCTGCGCGTCCGCAAGGCGCACGTCGTGCATGCGGATGCCGACGTATTGCACGCCGTCCGCGGATGCGGGCAGCGCCAGCTCGACGCCCCAGTCCACGGCGCGCGCGCGCCGCTCGCCGATCGCCTCGACGGGCGAGACGTTCTTGCAGCCGGTGAGGATCGCGCCGTTGCGCGTCCTCGGGTTGGCAAAGACCGCCTTCTTTTCGCCGGTCGTCTCGATCCGGCCGTCGTGCATGATCGCGACCTCGTCCGACAGGCGGAAGACCTCGTCGCGGTTGTGGGAGACGAGCAACACCGTCTTGCCAAACCGCCGGATCGCGCCGCGCAGCTCCTGCTCCAGCTGAAAGCGCAGGTGGCTGTCCAGCGCGGAGAACGGCTCGTCCAGCAGCAGCACCTCCGGCCGGTTGACCAGGATGCGCGCCAGCGCGACGCGCTGCTGCTGCCCGCCGGAGAGCTGGTGCGGCCGCTTGCGCTCCAGCCCCTCCAGGCGCATCGCGGCGATGGCCTCCGCCGTCTCCTCCCGCGCGCGGCGTCTGTCGCGCACGCCTGCGGCGATGTTCTGCTCCACCGTCATGTTCGGGAAGAGCGCGTACTGCTGAAACAGATACCCGACCCGGCGGCGCTGGGGCGGCAGATTGACGCCCCGACCGCTGTCAAAGAGCGTTGTGCCGTCCAGCGTGATCACGCCCCGGTCCGGCCGCTCGATGCCCGCGATGCACTTGAGCGTCATGCTCTTGCCGCAGCCGGACGCGCCCAGCAGCGCGAGCACGCGGTTCTCCGCCTCGAACTTCACCCGAAGGTGAAAATCACCCAGCGTCTTCTCGATGTCCACCGACAGGGCCACTTATGCCGCCTCCTTTCGGGTGCGGCGCTTGCGCTCCAGCATGTTGACCGCCAGCAGCACCACTGCGGAGATGGCCATGTTGATCATGACCCACCGGAAGGCGAGCGCGTCGTCGTTTGTGCGCCACAGCTGATAGACCGTGGTCGAGATCGTGGCCGTGCGCCCGGGCGTATAGCCGGCGATCATGCTCGTGGCGCCATACTCGCCCAGCGCGCGCGCAAAGGCCAGCACCGTGCCGGCCAGGATGCCCTGGCGGCAGTAGGGCATGCGGATGCGCCAGAAGATGTAGCGGTTGGACAGGCCCAGCGTCTGCCCGGCGTGGGCCAGCGTCTCGTCAAAGGACTCGAACGCGCCGCGCGCCGTGCGGTACATGAGCGGGAAGATGACCACGGCCGTGGCGAAGATGGCCGACCACCAGGTCATGGTGAGCTTGAGGCCGAAGGTCTCCAGCACCCACGCGCCGATGATGCGCTTGGGGCCGAGCACGCGCAGCAGCAGATAGCCCACGACCGTGGGCGGCAGCACCAGGGGCATCGTGAGCACGACGTCCAGAATGCCCTTGACCGCGCGCGGCGCTTTGGCGATGTAGTATGCGGCAAAGATGCCCAGAAAGAAGATGACCACCGTGCTGATGCCTGCGATGCGCAGGGAGTTGATCAGCGGAAACCAGTCCATGGCGTTCACCGGCCTTTACAGCAAAATGAAGCGGGCGGGCGAGGACCGCCCGCCCGCAGCGGCGCGCGTCAGGAGAGCGGGCTGAAGCCGACGGCCTCGAACACGGCGCTGGCCTCTTCACCGGTGAGGTATTCGAGGAAGGCTCTGGCGGCCGCCTCGTTGCGGGTCACGTTCAGCACGGCCGCCGGATAGATGACCTGGCCGCACATCTCGGCGGTGGCGGTATCCACGACGGTCAGGCCGGCGGAGTACGCGTCCGTGCCGTAGATGATGCCGCAATCGACCGTCGCCTCGGCGACCTGCGTGGTCACTTCCTTCACGTTGGAGCCGTAGGTGATGACGCCGGCCTCGGCCAGCTCCGCCTCGTCCAGCTCATAGTAGGCCAGGATCTTCTGGGTGTACTGACCGACCGGCACGTCGGAGTTGCCCATCGCCAGCATGACGCTGCCGTCCTTCAGGCCTGCGACCAGCGCGTCGTAGGAGTCGATGCCCTTGGGGTTGCCCTCCGGCACGGCCAGCGCGACCTTGTTTTCCAGCAGGTCGATGCGGGTGCCCTGCAGCACAAAGTCCAGCCCGTCGGGATTCTCTCCGGACTCGATGTCCAGCTCGTTCATCTGCTTGGGCGCGGCGGAGATGAACACGTCGCAGTCCGCACCCTCTTCGATCTGCGTCTTGAGCGTGCCGGAGGAGTCGAAGTTGAACACGAGCGTGACGTTGGGCGCGACCTCGCGGTACAGCTCGCTGATCTCATTCAGCGTTTCGGTCATCGACGCCGCGGCGAACACGATGAGCTCCACGGGCTCTTCTTCCGCCCCGGCATAGGCCGGCACGGACAGGGTCAGCGCGCACACAAGCGCCAGAAGCAGGGCGACAAAGTTCTTGGTTTTCATGGCTTTTCTCCTTTATGTATTGATTTTTGTAGAGAAAGCCGTTATCATGTCCTTGATATGGCGCGCAGAGGAGGCAGACAACGGCTTTCTCTCCATATCTATAGGAAACGGCTGAGCTCGCACCTCGGCCGTTTTCTATCATGGCGGACAAACCAGCTTGTCGAGCAAGTGACGCAAAAAAATCCGCTTCCGAAAAGGAAGCGGACGCACACAAAGACGAGCCACAAAGGCCCATCGCATTTGCAAGCCGTCTCCTTTTCAAACAGGAAGGCCATGCCGTTTCCAGCATAACCCTAGGTCAATCGCTTGACGCGGCCCCGATTCCATCGCCTGTGCATTAGGAAGGGGGGCTCGAAGACACTATTATCTTATCGGTTCTTGGCGCATCTGTCAATAGCCTTTTTGCCGCTTGGGATGGCGCGCGGGGTTGAGGGCCCCGCCGCGTATGGGATAAGCAAGCGCGCATCCTTTAGGGGGGAATCGCCATGTTCGAGAAAACGCTCTACCTGGTTCGCCACGCGCAGCCGGATACGCCGGCGGGTGAACAGCTGTGCCTGGGGCAGACCCTGGACCTGCCGCTGAGTGCGTCCGGCCTTTCGCAGGCCCGCGCGCTCGGTCGCTTCTTCTGCGGCCTCGGCGTCGAGGCCGTGTATACCAGCCCGCTGCTGCGCGCTCGCCAGACTGCCGCGTGCATCGCCGGGGATGCAGCCGCACCCCGCGTGCTCGATAGCCTGATCGAGCTCTCCGGCGGCGAATGGGATGGCCTGTCCTTCGATCTCATCCGCGCCCGCTATCCCGAGTACTTCGGCCCGTCGCCGCGCCGTTCATGCCCGCCCGGCGGCGAGAGCGATGCGCAGGGCCTCGCCCGCGCCCGCGCAGCGCTCGCCTACGTCGCCCAGCGCACCGACCGCTGCGCCGTCATGGTCGCGCACGCCGGCCTCAACCGCCTGCTGCTGTGCGCGCTGTTGGGCCGGCCGCTGGACGAAAAAAAGCGGATCCCCCAGGGATATGCCGCGGTCAATACGCTCCGGTACGTCGAAGGTGCATGGCACGTCCTGCAAGTCGACGGCGGCCCGGCGCGCCCGTCCGAGCCGGCGGCTGAAGGCGTTCCCGGGCCGGCAGGAGGGGGCGAAGCGCGTGAATGAGCCTGCCTTAGGGCGGTTCGGGGCCGCGGAGCAGCACGACCGGCATGGCCGCATGAAGCAGCGGTTGCACCACATCCAACACAATCATCATCTTGCCTTGGGCAAAGAGCTGTGATATACTGAAAGCGGAAGGGGAAGGGCTTGCGCCCTATCCCCCCGGCGCTTACTGGGTCAGCGCGTCGATGACGTTTGCTACAAGTTCGATCATCGCCGCGAGAACGCCAAGCGCCGCCGCGAGAACGGATAGCCGTAAGGCTTCGTTTTCGCGGCTTTTTCTTTCCCGCCGGAGGGCCGCGCCTCTCCTTACATCATTTGTGCCGCAGACTGCCGGCTGCATGGTGCGCAGGCCGGCGACGGCGCCGCCTGTTTTCCATGCCTGCGGATTGTTCTCTCTTGGGGCGAAACATCACGGATACGCCCGATATTCTTGCCGCTCTTTCCCGCCCCGACAGCGCTTTTTTCAGCGCTTGCCGACGCTTTCGTCCATGAGCCGCTTCAACTTGTCCGGGAAGTTGACCGTCATGCCCTCCGTGTGCAGGGAAAAGGCCTTGCGCATGATCTGCTCGTCCGTAACCCCCCACAGTCTGACGCCTACGCCCTGCAGACGGGCCAGCTCTACATCCGCTTCCGTCGTATGCACGGCTGCCGGACAGATTTGATTGCCGCGGATGTTGCACAGCCTCTTCAGGTAAACTGCGTCGATCTTGTCCCGGATCAGCCAGGAGATTCGAATGGCTTCATCCAGCTCTCTGACGCGTTGCAGCGCTTCGTAGGAAAAGGAAGTGATGTAGACATGGTCCAGGTCAAAATACCGATTCACCATCTCGACCACCTGTTGCTCGAAGCCCGAATCCTTGAGCTCGATTGCAAACGTCAGATCCCGGCGGCAAAAGGTCCGTGCGAAGTCTTCGAACAGGACGATATGCTCTGCGCGAAAGGATTCGCCGAACCATCCGCCAAAGTCCAGGCCATATAATTCCGAATAGGTATGCTCCCCAATCGTTCCGCTACCATTCGACTTTCGATCGATCTCCCGGTCGTGAAAGATGACGATTTTCCCGTCTTTTGTCCGTTGCAGGTCCAGCTCAATTCCATTGGCCCCCATTTGCACGCCCAGCCAAAACGACGCCATCGTGTTCTCGGGCGCATAGGCCGATGCACCCCTATGGGCATAGTTGATGAACATTTCCTTTCTTCCTTTCCCTCTTGTGTCCTCCGGGGACGATCCCGCGGAGCCTTCGCTGTCGAGCGCCGCTGCGTCTCCATTTGAAGGGCGTCCCATTCATTGTAGCAGCTCCAGGCGATGCAGGGCAACCCCATGGCTGAGCAAACATTGCAAAATGCCATGTTGCGCTTTGTCCCTTTGTGAGCTATAATCGTAAGCGTCAGGGGGCGTACAACGCATTTTCGCCATCAGGCGGTGGCGGCTGTCCCTGCAGACATTCAATGATACCATACCAGTGATGGAGGCGAAACGTCATGAATGAGGAGCTGAGCAGGCGTACATTTTTGAAGGCCGCCGCAGCCGGTACGATGACCTTGGCGGCAATGAACGCGATGGGCGGTCTGGCCGCAGCGGCCGAGTCGAGCGAAGACGGCCAGCAGGCCGGCGCGTCATTTGATGGAAAGGCGAAGTTTTCCGGCGTACATAACATCCGCATGGTCAATGACGACCTCGTTTACCTGGGCGCCAGCGATCGCAGGCTTGCGCTATTTGAAAACGTTTATCCCATCCCGCGCGGCGTGTCGTATAATTCCTATCTGCTGCTGGATGAACAGACCGTTCTGTTCGACACGGTAGATCGTTCGGTGAGCGGTCAGTTCTTTGAGAATTTGGCCTTTGCGCTGGATGGCCGCAAGCTGGACTACTTCGTCGTGCAGCACATGGAGCCCGACCATTGCTCGGCGATTTCCGAGGTATTGCAGCGCTATCCGGAGGCAAAACTGCTCTGCTCCGAACCGGCCGCGAAGATGATCAATCAGTTCTTCAGCTTCGATGTGGCCACGCGCGGGACTACCGTGACGGAAGGCGCAGAGCTGTCCACCGGCAAGCACAAGCTGACCTTCCTGATGGCGCCGATGGTGCACTGGCCGGAAGTGATGATGACCTATGATGCGACGGATGGCACGCTGTTCTCCGCCGATGCCTTCGGCACGTTTGGCGCGCTCAACGGCAATCTGTTTGCGGATGAGGTCAACTTCGAGACGGAATGGCTCGCGGATGCGCGCCGCTATTATACCAATATCGTCGGCAAGTATGGTCCGCAGGTACAGGCTGTGCTGGCCAAGGCCGCAGCGGTGGACATCAAGACGATTTGTCCGCTGCACGGTCCCGTCTGGCGCGAGAATCTGGGCTGGATTCTGGAGAAATACGATCTGTGGAGCTCCTACACGCCGGAAGAGCCGGGTGCGGTGATGGTGGTATATGGTTCTGTATATGGCGGCACGGAAAGCGCAGCTAACGTCATCGCGGGCAAGCTCTCCGAGGGCGGCGTACGCAATGTCGTCGTATACGATGTGTCGAAGACGCACGTGAGCGAGCTGATCGCAGAAGCGTTCCGCTGCAGCCATATCGTCTTGGCCTCCATCACCTATAACATGGGCATCTTTACGCCGATGAAAAATTTCCTATTGGATCTTCAGGCGCACAACCTGCAAAACCGCAGCTTTGCCTTGGTGGAAAACGGAAGCTGGTCGCCTGCCTCCGGCAATTTGATGAAGGAAATCCTGTCTCAGATGCCAGACATGCGGCAAATCGGCGATACGGTGACCGTGCTATCCACAACCAATGATGAGAGCTTCGACAAACTGTGCAGCCTGGCCAATGCCGTGGTCGAATCGCTAGCCGGCACACCTGTCGCGGCGGAGGAGAAGCCGGCATCTGCCACCGCGCAGTGGCGCTGCAAGGTCTGTGGCTATGTGTACGAGGGCGCTGAACTGCCGGCGGATTACACCTGTCCGGTTTGCGGCGTCGGAGCGGACATGTTCGAAAAGATCAGTTAATCGCGGATGCACGAATCCCTCAACAACGGATCCAAAACGCCGGAGCGGCTGCAACGCTGCTTCGGCGTTGTGCATCGCCCGTCCCCCAGCGCCGCATGGACAAAATGATTTTCGTCTTCCATAGATTATAATGTAAATCAGAATTCCATAAATCAAGACATCCGAACCCCGTGTCCATCCTGAAACACGCGATTGGGATGTCTTGACTTTGTGTCTGCGCTTATAAAGCGGTATGCCAGGGCAGATGCGGGGCAAAACCGCTCCGTCGCCCTTGCGCCCCGGCTGTGCGCCGCCAACGCAGAATAAGCGGAAAGGCGCATGGACGCTGCGGCTTCCACCAAACGAAAGCGCCCCGCAAGCAACCCGACTGCTTGTCCCGGATCTGGCGAGGCGGCGCGCCCCATGCTCCCATCGCCCTGCTGTGCCCCCGCGCGTTGACCCCAACGGCCTGCCAGCCGCAGGATGCAAAAAATCGCTGATCGGCTTGGGAAGGAAGGAATTTGAAGCATGCAGGATGAAATACAGAAGGAAGCGACTGCAAAGGCATTGAACGTTTCGACCGTTGCGGACCGTCGGCGGGCTCCACGCCTGATTTTGCATGAATGCCACTGCGTGCTGCAGCTTTCAGGCAGTGGCCGCGAACGCTGCGGCGAATCTTGGAACATGGAGAAAAGACAAACCCACGCGGACGACTGATAGCAGGCAGTGGAAGTTGTTCATTGCCAAAGCCATCAGCGATCCAAAAGAATCGGATGAATCACATAGGAGGCTGCTCGAATGGACGCCCATCAGCTCAATACAATCGCCAACTTCATCTGGGGCATCGCCGATGATTGCCTGCGGGATGTGTATGTGCGCGGCAAGTACCGCGATGTCATTCTGCCCATGACGGTCATCCGCCGCCTGGACGCCGTGCTGGAGGATACCAAGCCGCAGGTGCTGGACATGAAGAAGGTGCTGGACGGCGCGGGCATCACCAACCAGTGGGGCGCGCTTTGCAACGCCGCCGGGCAGGCCTTCTGCAACGCATCGCCCTTCTGCCTGCGCGATCTGACCGGCCGCTCGGCAGGCCAGAAGCTCAAGGCGGATTTTGAAGCGTATCTGGACGGCTTCTCCCCCAACGTCCAGGAGATTCTGGACAAGTTCAAGTTCCGCAACCAGATCGCGACCATGGTCGAGGCCGATATTCTCGGCGCAGTCATTCAGAAGTTTGTCAGCAAGGATGTCAACCTCAGCCCCAAGCCGTGCGGCACCTTGCCCGGCCTGGACAACCATGCCATGGGCACCCTCTTTGAAGAGCTGGTGCGCCGCTTCAACGAGGCCAACAACGAGGAAGCCGGCGAGCACTGGACGCCCCGCGACGTCGTAGAGCTGATGGCGGACCTTGTGTTCGCGCCCATCTCTGACCAGATCAAGGACGCCACGTACTCGTGCTATGAAAAAACCCTCTCGACTTTGATACAACGGCCTGTATCATTTGAAAGTGGTCTCAACTGGTTTCAACCCTGCGCATCATTTGAAAGTGGCTTCACTTTTGCTCAGTAAAAGCATCCTGTCGTGTATATTGCCACAGGATGCTATTTTTGTACCCGTTTGCTCTTATGAGTCAAACAGTGCATCTGACAAGTCAGCTGGA